>CAMFKC010000062.1 GCA_945956975.1 uncultured Methylocystaceae bacterium
CGGAAACTCCATTCTTCCAAAGCCCAAAAAGTCTCAAATCATTCGACGACGGACAGCGCGCAAGCGCTTTTATCGCTCGATGCTCGCAGAGCATCGAACCGACCGCCGCGAACTCACCAACGCTTTCCGCCTTTGACGTCTTGTAGCCCGAGGTATCGCCCTCGCCGGCGACCGCGACGCCTCACCTGTCTGGTGCCGGATTTCCCCCCGATGCACTCGGGCGTCTTCGCTTTCCCCTCCACAACAAAGGAATTGCACAATGCCGCAGATCGCGACAAACGTACTCAGGATTCTCGGCGCTGCCGTCGTCGAAGGCTCGAAGGTATCCTTGGTCGACCAGCTCGATCACAAGCTCTATGTCGAGATCGACAAGGTCCTTCAGGCCGCCGGTGGAAAATGGAACCGCTCCGCGAAGGCCCATATTTTCGAAGGGGACGCCGCCGAAGCGCTGGATCCGATCCTGCTTACCGGCGAATATTCCCGCACCAAACAGGACTTCGGCCAGTTCGATACGCCACGACCCCTTGCCGGCGATGTGGTCGACCGCGCCGACATCATGCCGCAGATGCGGGTCCTCGAACCGAGCGCCGGGCTCGGTAACATCGCCGTGGAAGCAATCGCCGCCGGCGGACAGGTCCATACAATCGAGATCGACGCAACGCGATGCGCTCGCCTGGCGCTCAGGGTCGCAGATCTCGACATGCCGGCGGCATCATTCTGCACTGGGCAACAGGCCGATTTCCTCGGTATCCAGCCCGATGCTTCCTATGACCGCGTCGTCATGAACCCGCCCTTCGCCGGGCAGGACGACATCCGTCACGTCATGCATGCTTTCAGGTTCCTCAAGCCCAATGGCCGGCTAGTCGCGATCATGTCCGCCGGTGTGCTGTTCAGAACCAACAAGCTGACGGCAGCGTTTCGCGATCTCGTCGCCGACAACGGCGGAGCCATCGAACCGCTGCCCGACGGCTCTTTCCGTTCGTCGGGAACGACGGTCAACACCTGCATGGTCACCCTGACGGCGGGAGTTGGATATGCCTAAGGAACTCTGGTTGATCGACTGGCGCATCGAGGGCACCCGGCAAGTTCTCGCCGAGGATGCTGACGAAGCGCAGCAGTTTTTCGACAAGGGCTTCGGATCTCCGAATTTCCTCGATCCTCTGCGCGATGGCGAGGTTTCGAACGACCCGCCGTACCGCAAAGGCACCAGAACCCGAAAGGTAGGCGACGATGCAAATTCGGCGTAAACCCCGTCCCGGCCAGCCCGGCTTGCATCTTGCCCATTCGCTCTACTCGGCCGAGCTCGGCGCACATGACCCCGGGCGATATCGCCTGACGCCGCCCTGCGCGCCCGATGTCCCGGCTTTGGTGCGACCGGGCATGACTGTTCAAACATCGTATGGAACGGGCGGCATCGTCGTCGCGGTCGAGGGCCCCACCAACCATCGCGGACAGGATGGTCGTGATTATCCGCATTTCACGATCATCTATGTTCCGGCGAATCGGTTCGGCCGGCATTCCGCCGCTGACCATTGCTGGATCAATGAATGCGTCGCGGTCGGCGGCCGCATCCTGATGCTGCTCGAAGCCAATAGCGACGAGGTCTTCATCGACACAGGTCCGTCTGCGAAAGCCTGACAGCAGCGGGCCGCCGCCCGCACCTCATCTTCATTTTCCCTGTCAGGCCCGGTCCTCCGAAAGGAGCGCCGGGCCTCTCCACATTTCGGGAGAGCACGAGAACCCTGTCCTTCCTGAAACAATCCGTCGAGACCGCGCCTGCGTCGCCTGATCTCACATAGCAGATCCCGCGCTCTCATCACGTCAACACCGACCTGCTCTGCCGCCGGGCACATAGCTCCCGGCGGCGCGGACGCCTGCAGTAATGGAGAAGCATGATGCAGAACGAAACCAATTCCGCCCGTCTCGAAAACGTGGTCGGCGCGCCTGTGTACGGTGCGAGGGCGGCCCCTCGCTTCACCATCGCGGAGCATGTTCACACGTCGAGGGGCATCCCGATCTTCATTTGCGTTGTTGACGACCAAATCGATCGGACCGAATTCCGCGCGCTCCGAAATCAGGCGCGCAAGCAGGGTGGATGGTACTCCCGTCCCTGGGAAAGCGCGCCGGGCGGTTTCGCATTCATGGATCGTGCCGCGGCCGAACGCTTTGCCGAGCCCGCAGGTCCGGACGACGCGGAGGAAGCCAATTCTGCCCATGAGCCGGTTCCCCCCATTGCCGCAAGACTACGCGCCCTGGCGGAGGATATGCGGTTCGAGATTGACGCCAACCTGGCGGAACGCTCGACCAGCACGCCGAACCGGCGGCTCTATGCAGCCCTTTCCTGGGTCGATGGCCACCGTCTTTTGCGCACCCAGGCCGCATTGTTTGCGCTCGCCGACGCTCACATCGCGAAGACGGTTCCAACCGAGCTCGCCGATATCGAAAGGAAATCGCAGGCCTATGATCGCTTGGGCACTCTGTTCGATCGATCCTCGGCCGCATATTATGACATCGGAATCGACACTGGCGAGCCGCAATGCGACGATGCAGCGGCGCGCGCTCTTTGGCGTCTGATCGGGGCCGAAGATCCCGTCGATCCCTCGACCGAGCTTCTCAAGCAGGATGGCATATCGACATCCGCAGACCGCGCCTCAGACGATGCAGCAGGGCTTGCGAGGATGCAGCCCTCGTAATTCATAAGCAGCGGCTGCCGATCTTCGCGGCACGCACGGATGAGATCTCGATCCAGGCTCCTCGCGGCGCCCGTATCCTGAAACTCTCACGCCAGTATCCCCACGAACCGTCGCCATTCGTTTGGTATGCATGCGATCCGACCGCTCCCGTTGAAGCGCTCACGATCCGCATCGTGGGAACCGGCGACGTGGTGCCGGACGCCCTGCTCGACGACTATCTGGGGACCGAGATTTTCCTCGATGGTCGACTGGTGCTCCATTTCTCTCGAGATGTTGCCTCGGCTCTGAACGAGAGCACCATCAAACGTGAGGACGGACGTTCGTCTAGCTCCTATCAGTTCACGCAAGCTGACCAGCAGATCCAGTAAGGAGGGCGCGATGCCAGAATATGGAGTCCAGGTGACGGCCCAGTTGACCGTCACCCGTCGCGTCACAGTGGAAGCGGCCGACGTCGAGGAGGCCAAGCGTCTTGCGATCGAAGACGCCAGTTACCTTCCCGATGATTGGGAGGTGCCGGGATCCGAGGAGTATACAACCGCACTCCTCGACCCCGAGGAACTCCAAGGCTTCGACACCGATGAAATCGAACTCGTCGAATGACTCTGCTCAGTTTGAACATCATGGGCGCCGATGCGCCCACAACAGAGGAGGACATCGCGTGTTTCCCATCACGAAGGAGCAACGCCGCGCGATTCATCTGAAATGGCAACAGGCCGATCAGGGCCTTTCCTATCGCGCTTTCAGGAAGCTTGCCATTCCCGTTACCGCTGCCGACGGAGCCGTTGCACTGCCTTGGTGCGGGATGTGGTTGTGTATAGAGGCCGACGGCTACACGCATAGCTAGTCGGCCAATCCGGCCATTGGACCGCGTTTCGTGCTCCAATTTCTTTTCGTTCGGCCGTTCGTGTTTCTCGCTTGCGCAGCTGAACCTCAATGATGCGCGGGGGTCCCGATAGCGGTGATCCAGCCGCATTTCCAGAAGCTCTATCCGATCGATCAAACACGGCATCCGCCGCGGTATGCCGTGCGGACCCGCGCGTGACTTTATTGCCAGAAGGAGGAATCCGATGAAAACGACCGTTAGAACGAGCAGACTCAAGGAGGGATCGCTGGTGTCAAAGCTTCTGACGCTCCGACCCGGCGAAACATTCTATCTCGACGACACTCGCGACGCGCCTGGAGCTCGACAGCTTTCCGGCGCCGTTCAAGCGGCGATGATCAAATCGCGAGCTCTGACGGACCGGAGGTTCATCACATCCCGGTGGACTGCGGTGCAACCATCGCCAGCCTGCGCCAAGCCCATTCTGGCCATCACCCGCGTCGATTCTGTCGCATTCTGGCAGCCGTAGGCGACTGCCCGCAATTCACCTTCCTTCCTCCCAACCAGGCCCGGTGCTCCGAAAGGAGCGCCGGGCCTTTCTGCATTTTCAGGAGAGCAACATGAGCCTTTCAGCCATCGCCTGCCCTTACGTCGCAACGCCGGTGTTCCTGAACTTCCGGTCCGAAGTGGTCGCGCCCGTGTGTTTCGCCATCGTCTATTGGGACGGTCCGGGCGACACACTCTACGCCTTCGAGGACCCTGACGCCTTCGATCGCCAGCGCCTCTGCGCCGAACGCAACCTCGTCCATGTCCAGCAACTGTCCGCCGGGGAAGCGGCTGCATGGATTGCCGCCGGTGGCAAGGCTGTCCTGCACGAGGTCTCGGTCGCCGGCGTCGCGGCGTTCGGAAACCTCAAGCTCGCGCCCGGCTGAGGGCCGGGCGCCGCCGCCCGTGCCGCTTAGAGGGAGAGAGGGGCCGGGAAGGGGTGGCCTGGCGGGCTTGGAGAGCGCCCGGCGGCCGGCTCCTTCCCGCTCTCGATGAGGTTTCCCATGAACGCTCCGTCCTCCTTCGCCATGAACCCGTTTGCCAGCGAGCCCCGCTTGCCCGAACAACGCAGCCGCGCCGGCAACATCTTTGCAGCCGGGGGTGCGCTTCTGCCGCTTCTCGAAGCTGGCCAGTCCATCACATCGGCGCACCTGCGCGCCGTCCTCACCACGGAATCCGGCGGCTCGGACGCCGAGGGGTTTTGGTCGTGGAAGGATGCCTACGAGGCGACCGAAGTCGCCCAGGTGCTTTTCCTTCGAAAATTCGGCTCGGCCATCTCCGCCCGGACGAATACGCCGGAGGCGGCTCTTTCCATCCTGACCAGGGTCGCGGCGCTCAACCCGACGCACACGCGCCGGTCCGAGGAAACCCAGAGGCTCCAGCAGTTTTCCACGCCCGTCGAACTCGCCTATGTCGCAGCAAGCGCCGCCTCCATCATGGCGGACGACGTCCTGCTTGAGCCGTCCGCCGGGACCGGCCTCATGGCGATCTTCGGCGAACTCGCCCGCGCGCGCCTCGTTCTCAACGAATATGCGCCGGTCCGACACTCCCTCCTCGAGCATCTGTTTCCCGGGGCGTCGGTCACACACCACGACGCGGCCCATCTCGACGACTATCTCGATCGCGTCGCCCGGCCCACCGTCGTGCTGATGAACCCGCCGTTTTCGGCCGGTGTGCATGTCGAGGGTCGCATGGCCGATGCAGCCTGGCGGCATCTCACCTCGGCTTTCGCCCGCCTTGCGCCCGGCGGCCGCCTGGTCGCCATCACCGGTTCCAGCCTTTCTCCCGACAATCCGAAATGGCGTGATGCCTTCGTTCGCTTGCAGGAGCGCGGCACGGTCGCGTTCAGCGCCGCGATCGCCGGCAGCGTCTTCGCCCGTCATGGCACGACGATGGAAACGCGGCTGACGGTCATCGACAAGATTGCGGCGGCCGATTCGACGAAGCTGGTCGAAAGTCGCGGTGTCGCACCCAACCTCACCACATTGCTGTCCTGGATCTCGGGCCTGCCGCCGCGCGCGCCAGCGACCGCATCGAACTCTATCGGCGCGCTCTCCAACGGCATTTTGCGCGCCTGCGCCGCGAAAATGGCTGCGCGCAAGGCCGCCGAAACACTGCGCCCCGCCGCGGTTGCCGGATTGCGGTCGCGCCCCGCGCTCTCTTCCCGCGCACTGAACCGGGCGCCCCTGGCGCCCGCGCCCGACCATGACGAGATCGTCGAACTCGCCTACGAGCTACGCGATGCGCCGCCGTCGGCGCGGCTGGATGTCGCCGATGGCATCTACGAACCCTACGAGCTGCGGGCTATCCGCATTCCGGACGCCAAGCCGCATCCCGACAAGCTGGTCGAGTCCGTCGCCATGGCGTCGGTTGCACCGCCAAAACCCAGCTACCGCCCCCACCTCCCCAAGAACGTGATCACCACCGGCGATCTTTCGGACGCCCAGCTCGAAAGCGTGATCTATGCCGGCGAAGCCCATTCGGGCTATCTCGCCGGCTTTTGGAAAGTCGATGCCTCCTTCGACAATCTCACTGCCGTCAGCCCGGAAACCGAAGGCGCGGTGCGATATCGTCGAGGATGGTTTCTGGGCGACGGCACGGGAGCCGGGAAGGGTCGGCAGGCCGCGGGCATTATTCTCGACAATTGGCTGAAGGGCCGCCGACGGCACGTCTGGATCTCGAAATCCGAGACCTTGATTGAAGATGCCCAACGCGACTGGAGCGCGCTTGGTCAGGAGAAGCTGCTGGTCACGCCTCTGTCGCGTTTCCGGCAGGGCAAGCCGATCAAGCTGGACGAGGGCATCCTGTTCGTGACCTTCGCGACGCTTCGCACGGACGAACGCGAGGGCAAGTCCTCCCGCGTCCAGCAGATCGTCGACTGGCTCTGCGAGGGCGAGGATAATGAGGGCGCGGTCGATGAAGCCAGGATCTTCGACGGCGTCGTGGTTTTTGATGAGGGGCATTCCATGGCCAATGCCGCCGGCGGCAAGTCCGACCGTGGCGACAAGGCCGCCTCGCAACAGGGCCGCGCCGGCCTTCGCCTTCAGCGCGCCTTGCCCGACGCACGCGTCGTTTATGTTTCGGCGACCGGCGCATCCGAGGTCGAGTCGCTTGCCTATGCCGAACGGCTCGGTCTTTGGGGCAGCGCCGACTTCCCCTTCGCGACCCGCAGCGAGTTCATCGCCGCCGTCGAGGACGGCGGCGTCGCGACCATGGAGGTGCTCGCCCGCGACCTCAAGGCAATGGGGCTTTATGCTTCTCGCTCGTTGTCCTTCGAGGGTGTCGAATACGAGATCCTCGAACATGCGCTGACCGAGGAGCAGGTCCGCATCTACGATTCCTATACCGAGGCTTATCAGGTGATCCACAATCGCCTGGATCAGGCGTTGGAAGCGTGCAGCATCACCTCGGCGACTGGCACGCTCAACAAGAACGCCAAGGCCGCGGCGCGTTCCGCCTTCGAGAGCACGAAGCAGCGCTTTTTCAATCATCTTCTGACGAGCATGAAGACGCCGACGCTGATCGGCACGATCAATCAGGACATGGCGGAAGGCCATGCCGCCATCGTCCAGCTCATCTCGACGGGACAATCGATAACCGAACGGCGGCTTGCGGAAATCCCGACAGAGGAATGGAACGACATCCAGGTCGACGTGACCCCGCGCGAGATCGTCGCGGAGTACCTGATGAACTCCTTTCCGACCCAGCTCTTCGAGGAATATTCGGACGACGAGGGCAATCTGCTTTCCCGACCCGCCTATGATGGCGACGGCAATCCGGTCTTGTGCCGCGAGGCCGTCGCCCGCCGTGACGAATTGCTGGAAAAACTGGGCAGCCTGCCGGCGATCCCGACCGCGCTCGACCAGATCGTGCAGCATTTCGGGACGGAAAAGGTCGCCGAGATCACCGGGCGCTCCCGCCGCATCGTTCGCCGGGAAGGTGACGGCGCCTTTGCCCGCTTCGCGGTCGAGAGCCGACCGGGCAGCGCCAATCTCGACGAAACGCGCGCATTCATGGATGACCGGAAGCCGATCCTTGTCTTCTCGGAAGCCGGTGGAACAGGGCGATCCTACCATGCCGACCTCGGTGCGAAGAATCAGCGCCAGCGCCTGCACAATCTGCTCGAAGCCGGCTGGCGCGCCGATGTGGCGATCCAGGGCCTCGGACGGAGCCATCGCACGAACCAGGCCCAACCGCCGCGTTTCCGGATGGTTGCGACCGACGTCAAGGCCGAACGCCGCTTCCTGTCGACGATCGCCCGGCGGCTCGACACGCTCGGCGCGATCACCCGTGGCCAGCGCCAGACCGGCGGGCAGGGCATGTTCCGCAGCGAGGACAATCTCGAATCCCAATACGCCCGCGATGCACTCAGGCAATTTTACAAGTGCGTCCATGGTGGCGCGGTCGCCGGCTGCTCGCTGGAGACCTTCGAATCGATCACCGGCCTCCACCTCTGCGACGAGGACGGCGGACTGAAGGATGAGCTCCCGCCGATCCACACCTTCCTCAATCGCATGCTGGCGCTGACCATCGCCATGCAAAACGTCCTCTTCGAGACCTTCGAGGCACTGCTGGCGGCCCGCATCGAAGGCGCGATTGCCGCCGGCGTTTATGACAAGGGCCTGGAGACGCTGACAGCCGACCGCATGACGCTCAGGGATCGCAAGCTGGTCTACACCCATCCGGTCACGGGCGCGCAATCGCACCTCCTGACGATCGAGCGCATGGACCGCAATCGGCCGATGCTCATCGAGGATGCCCTTCATCTGGTAGCGCGGGATCCGCGCGCGACGCTGATGATCAACGGAAAGTCCGAGCGCGCCGCGGTCATGGCCCCGACACGCTCCATCATGCTCGACGACGGCTCCGTGCAGCCGCGCGTCGCCCTGATCCGGCCGATGGACGAACTGCGCTTTGAGATACGCCATCTCGAAGCGACGAACTGGGAGGAGGCGGACGAACAGATCTTCGCTGCCGCCTGGAATGCCGAAGTGGCCAGCGTTCCCGAGTTCTCGACGTCGACGCTGCATGTCGTCAGCGGGTTGTTGCTGCCGATCTGGAAGCTGCTGCCGCAGGATTATTGCCGGGTCTATCGCCTGCAAACCGACGATGGCGAGCGCATCGTCGGCCGCGTGATCGCGCCGGCAGGTCTCTCCCGGCTGTGCAACAATTTCGGGATCGACCGGAGCGAGGTGCTCGATCCGGAGCAGGCGTGGAAATCGTTGGTCGATGGCTCCTCCATCATCAGCCTCGCGGGCGAGATGACGGTGCGCCGCGTCCGGGTCATGAACGACAACC
>CAMFKC010000063.1 GCA_945956975.1 uncultured Methylocystaceae bacterium
GAACGACATGCGGCCAGGCGCGGGCGAGCGTGCAGGCCTGTTCCAGCACGTAGAGGCCGACCAGATCGATCAGACCGGCGCGCTCCGCGACGCGCAGGAAACCCTCGGTGTCGGTCGGCGTCCCGCCCGGCGCATCCCAGCGCAGCAGCGATTCGACGCTGGCGACGGACTGGCCGTCGGCGGTCAGTTGCGGCTGGAAGACGACCGACAATTCCCGCCGGTCGAGCGCGCGCAGCAGGTCGGGCGTGGAAATTCTGGCGGCGGCAGCAAGCAAAGTCAGGCCCTCCGGCCGCGAAAACTGCGTTACGATAGCCGCCAGACGTTGCCGAGATGCGAATGCCGGCGGCGATATGGCGTTTTCCCGAATTCGTCCTGCGCCCGCCGGCCGGTCCACAGGCCTTTCCCTGCCCCGCCAAGACGGTTAGAACACCGGCCCGGACCCCGGAGGTCCGCCGGAATCCGCGATGAAGACCGTCTATGTCCTGAATGGACCCAACCTCAACCTGCTGGGCACGCGCGAACCCGCCACCTACGGATCGCAGACGCTGGCGGACATCGAGGCCAGCCTGCGCCAGCAAGCCGCCGCGATGGGCGTGGAGGTCGTGTTCCGGCAGTCGAACATGGAAGGCGAACTCGTCACGTGGATCCAGGAGGCCGGCGAGGCCGGCGCCCCGGTGATCCTGAACGCCGGCGCCTACACGCACACGTCGATCGCGCTGCATGACGCGATCCGCGGCGCCAAGGCGGACGTCGTGGAAGTCCATCTGTCGAATACGCACGCCCGGGAGGATTTCCGGCATCATTCCTTCATCTCGCCCGTCGCAAGGGGCGTCATTCTGGGCTTCGGCGCGCGCTCCTACGCGCTTGCCCTGCACGCCCTCTTCCCATCGCAGTGAGCTCGATCCCATGACGAAGAAGCCTGCCGCCAAATCCGCCAGACCCGCAGCAGCGATGCGGCCGCCTGCAAACTCTTCCGGGGTCGACGCCGGCCTCGTTCGCGAACTCGCGAGCCTGCTGTCGGAAACCGACCTCACCGAGATCGAGGTGGAAAAGGGCGACATGCGCATCCGCGTGGCGCGCGAGACGCGCTATGCCGCCGCGCCCGCCCCTGCGCAGGTGACGATCGCCGCCCCGGCGGCAGCGCCGGCGCCTGTCGCTGTCGCTGCAGCGCCGGCCGCCGCCGCGACCGCGGCGAGCCATGCCGGCGCGGTCAAGTCGCCCATGGTGGGCACCGCCTACCGCCGCCCCAATCCGGATTCGAAGCCTTTCATCGAAATCGGAACCGTCGTTAAAAGCGGCGACAAGATCCTGCTCGTCGAGGCCATGAAGACGTTCAATGAGATCGTCGCGCCGAAGGGTGGAACGGTCACCGCGATCTTCGTCGAGGACGGACAGCCGGTCGAATACGACCAGACGCTCTGCGTCATCGAGTAAGGCGATGTTCGACAAGATCCTGATCGCCAACCGCGGCGAGATCGCCCTTCGCATTCTCCGCGCGGCCAAGGAATTGGGGATCGCGACGGTCGCGGTCTATTCGACCGCCGACGCCAACGCCATGCATGTGCGGCTCGCCGACGAATCCGTCTGCATCGGCCCGCCGCCGGCGCGCGATTCCTATCTCAACGTGCCTGCCCTCCTGGCCGCCTGCGAGATCACCGGCGCCGACGCGCTGCATCCGGGCTACGGCTTTCTCTCGGAGAACGCGCGTTTCGCGGAAATTCTCGAGGATCACAACATTGCCTTCATCGGCCCGAAGGCCGAGCACATCCGCATCATGGGCGACAAGATCGAGGCCAAGCGCACCGCGCGGCGTCTCGGCATTCCCTGCGTGCCGGGCTCCGAAGGCGGCGTCAACGACATCGACGAGGCGATGAAGATCGCCCGCGACATCGGTTTTCCCGTTCTGGTGAAAGCAGCTTCCGGCGGCGGCGGGCGCGGCATGAAGGTGGCGCGCACCGAAGCCGATCTCGAGAACGCCATCGCGACGGCGCGGACCGAAGCCAAGGCCGCCTTTGGAGACGACGCGGTCTATCTCGAAAAATATCTCGAGAAGCCACGCCACATCGAGGTGCAGATTCTCGGCGACGGCAAGGGCGGCGCGATTCATCTGGGCGAACGCGACTGTTCCTTGCAGCGCCGCCACCAGAAGGTGCTGGAGGAAAGCCCCTCCCCCGCGCTCAACGCCGAGCAGCGCGCCGAGATCGGCGAGATTTGCGCCAAGGCCATGCGCGAACTGCAATATTCCGGCGCGGGCACGATCGAGTTTCTGTTCGAAGACGGGCGCTTCTATTTCATCGAGATGAACACGCGCATCCAGGTCGAGCATCCCGTCACCGAGATGATCACCGGCCTCGACCTCGTGTCGGCGCAGATCCGGATCGCGGCGGGCGCGCCCGTTTCGATGGAGCAGGACGAGGTCCGCTTCTTCGGGCACGCCATCGAGTGCCGCGTGAATGCGGAACACGCCGCGACGTTCCGGCCGTCGCCGGGCAAGATCGCGCATTACCATCCGCCCGGCGGCGTCGGCGTGCGCGTCGACAGCGCGGTCTATCAGGGCTACGTGATCCCGCCCAATTACGACTCGCTGGTGGGCAAGCTGATCGTGCATGGCCGCACGCGCAACGAGGCGCTGATGCGCCTGCGCCGCGCGCTCGACGAATTCATCGTCGACGGCGTCGACACCACGCTGCCCCTGTTCCGCACGCTGGTGCGCAACCAGGATATCCAGAACGGGCTCTACGACATCCACTGGCTGGAGCAGTTCCTGGCCGCCGGCGGGATGGACGTGAATGCGTAGGCCCTTTCCGCGGCGGACGGGGCTGTGATCGATCCGCTGCTGATCGCAGCAGCAGCCGGGCTTGTCGGCGGGTCCATGAACGCCGTCGCGGGGGGCGGGTCTTTCGTCACCTTGCCTGCGCTGGTGGCGGCCGGCGTGCCCTCCGTCAACGCCAATGCGACCTCCACGGTGGCGCTGGTGCCCAGCGCGCTCGCCAGCGCCTTCGCTTATCGCCAGGACTTCGAGGGCTTCGAGGGCGTCTCGATGAAGGCGATGGCCGTCGTGTCCATTGTCGGCGGCGTGGCGGGCGCGGTCCTCCTGATGAATACGCCGCAACGCGTGTTCGACGCGCTCGTGCCCTTCCTGCTCGCCTTCGGCACGATCGTCTTCGCATTCGGCCGGCAGGCCGGCGAATGGCTGCGCAGCCGCGTGAAGATCTCGCCGCCGATGGTGCTGGTGGTGCAGTTTCTGCTCGGCGTTTACGGCGGATATTTCGGCGGCGCCGTCGGCATCATGATGATGGCGACGTGGAGCCTGCTGACGACCGCGAGCCTCGCGTCGATGCAGCCGGCCCGCAATGTGCTCAACGCCGTGATGAACGCGACCGCCTCGATCCTGTTCATCGCGGGCGGCCTCATCTACTGGAAGCCGATGGCGGCGATGCTGGTCGGCGCGGTCGTCGGCGGTTATTTCACCGCGCGGGTCGCCCGCCGCCTCGACCCGGCCAAGGCGCGGATCGGCATTTCCTGCCTCAACGCTGTCATCACCGGCCTGATGTTCTGGAAGACGTTCGGCTGACCCCGTTGTCTTGACCCGGCGCTGCGACGCCGCCACCTTCGTGCCATGTCGCGCGGTTCGTCACGTCCCGAAATCACGCCGGACATCGTCCTGCGCGCCTATTCGATCGGCCTTTTTCCGATGGGCGAGAAGGCGGACGACGACCGGCTCTACTGGGTGGAGCCGGAGGAGCGCGGCCTTTTCCCGCTCGATGGGGTCAAGATTTCGAAGAGTCTCGCAAAGACGGTGCGGTCCGACCGGTTCGAGGTCGCTGTCGATCGTGATTTCGATGCCGTGATCGACGGCTGCGCCCATGCCGGGACGGCGCGCGACACGACCTGGATCAACGCGCCCATCCGACGGCTCTACCGCGAATTGTTCGACGCCGGCTTCGTGCATACGGTCGAGTGCCGACGGGAGGGCATGCTGGTCGGCGGGCTATACGGGGTGTCGCTGGGGGCTGCTTTCTTTGGCGAAAGCATGTTCCACACGCAGCGCGACGCCTCAAAGGTCGCTCTCGTGCATCTGGCCGCCCGGCTCCGGGCCGGCCGCTACCGCTTGCTCGACACGCAATTCGTCACGCCGCATCTGGCGAGCCTGGGTGCGATATCCATCCCGCGCTCGATCTATCGCGGCATGCTGGAGCGCGCGGTCGAGGCCGGCGCCGACTTTTTCGCCTGGCCGCGCGACATGCGAATTTCGGGGAGCGAAATTCTCGCGTCTTTCGCAGTGCAACGTGACACCGGCGGATAAATCGCTAGCATTTCTGCATACCTGACATCTGTCAGGCGCGACCGTGACAAGACCATTCCGCAGTGCGGTCGCATTGAGGGAGGTAACGAATGAAGTTCCTGAAATTCGCGTTCGCCGCGACTCTGGCGAGCGCAGGCTTTGCAACGGCAGCTTTCGCCCAGAAATCCTACGGGCCGGGCGTAACCGACACCGAGATCAAGATCGGCAACATCATGCCCTACAGCGGACCCGCGTCCGCCTATGGCATCATCGGCAAGGCGCAGGCCGCCTATTTCCAGATGATCAACGATCAGGGCGGCATCAACGGCCGCAAGATCAATTTCATCTCGTATGACGACGCCTACAGCCCGCCCAAGACGGTTGAACAGGCGCGCAAGCTCGTCGAGAGCGACAACGTGCTGCTGATCTTCGCGCCGCTCGGCACGCCGCCGAATTCCGCGATCCACAAATACATGAATGCGCAGAAGGTGCCGCACCTGTTCCTCGCGACGGGCGCGACCAAGTGGAACGACCCGAAGAACTTCCCGTGGACGATGGGCTGGCAGCCGAGCTACCAGGCCGAAGGCAAGATCTACGCGAAATATCTTCTCGAGAAGAACCCGAACGCCAAGGTCGCGATTCTCTACCAGAACGACGACTACGGTAAGGATTATCTCAAGGGCTTCATGGACGGGCTCGCGGGCAAGATCAAACCCGTCATCACCCTGACCTATGAGGTCGCCGATCCGACGATCGACTCGCAGATGACGCGTCTGCAGGCGTCCGGCGCCGACACGTTCATGAACATCACGACGCCGAAGTTCGCCGCGATGGCGATCAAGAAGGCTGCCGAGTTGAACTGGAAGCCGACGCACTTCCTCAACAACGTCTCGGCCTCGGTCGGCGCGGTGATCAAGCCAGCAGGCTTCGAGAACGCACAGGGCATCATCTCGACCGCCTACATGAAGGATCCGACCGATCCGCAGTGGAAGGACGACGCCGGCTTCAAGAAGTGGAACGCGTTCATCGACAAGTACATGCCCGGCGTCAACAAGGCCGACGGCGGACTCGTCACCGGCTACAACGACGCTCAGACGATGGTGCAGGTGCTCAAGCAGTGCGGCGACAACCTCACGCGCGAGAACGTGATGAAGCAGGCTGCGAGCCTCAAGGACATCCAGCAGGAAATGATGCTGCCGGGCGTTCTCATCAAGACCGCAGCCGACGACTTCGGACCGATCCAGCAGGAACAGCTGATGAAGTTCGACAAGGACCATTGGGAGCTGTTTGGCCCCATCTACGACGCGCGGCAGAAGTCGACCAACTGATCTAAACCGGGGCGGCGTCATGCCGCCCCTTTTTGCTCCAAAAACAAGAAAACGCCTGAAGACAACAAGACCGGCCGAAGGCGCGCAGACGCCAGGCCGGCGGATGAACGGGGGACTGGGAAACGTCGGCCGGCTGTCGGCCAAACAAGGGGAGAGTGAACATGAAGCGGAAGCTTGGTTTCCTGCTTGCGGCGACGCTCGCCGCAGGTATTGCGAGCAGCGCGCAGGCGCAGAAGAAATACGGTCCGGGCGTGACCGATACCGAGATCAAGATCGGCAACATCATGCCCTATTCCGGCCCTGCCTCGGCCTACGGCACGATCGGCCAGACCGAGCAGGCCTATTTCAAGATGATCAACGATCAGGGCGGCATCAACGGCCGCAAGATCAACTTCATCTCGTATGACGACGGCTACAGCCCGCCCAAGACGGTGGAGCAGGCGCGCAAGCTGGTCGAGAGCGACAACGTGCTGATGATCTTCAACCCGCTGGGCACGCCGCCGAACACGGCCATCCAGAAATACATGAACGCGCAGAAGGTCCCGCAGCTCTTCGTCGCGACCGGCGCCACCAAGTGGAACGACCCGAAGAATTTCCCCTGGACCATGGGCTGGCAGCCGAGCTACCAGGCCGAGGGCACGATCTACGCGCAGTACATCCTGAAGAACAAGCCGAACGCGAAGATCGCAATCCTCTACCAAAACGACGACTACGGTAAGGACTATCTGAAGGGCTTCATGGACGGGCTCGACGGCAAGATCAAACCCGTCATCACGCTGACCTACGAAGTCTCCGATCCGACGATCGACTCGCAGATGACGCGCCTGCAGGCATCGGGCGCCGACACGTTCTTCAACATCACCACGCCGAAGTTCGCGGCGATGGCGATCAAGAAGGCGCATGAACTCAACTGGAAGCCGCTGCACTTCCTCAACAACGTCTCGGCCTCGGTCGGCGCGGTGCTGAAGCCTGCCGGATTCGAGGCCTCCCAGGGCGTGATCTCGACGGGCTACCTGAAGGATCCGACCGATCCGCAGTGGAAGGCCGACGCGGGCTTCAAGAACTGGGTCGCCTTCGTCGACAAGTACATGCCGGGCGCCGACAAGACCAACGCCAACCTCGTCTACGGCTACACCGTGGCGCAGGGCCTGGTCGAAGTTCTCAAGAAATGCGGCGACGACCTCACGCGCGAGAACGTGATGAAGCAGGCGGCAAGCCTCACCGACGCCAAGTTCGAGATGCTGATCCCGGGCATTCTCGTCAACACGAGCGCGACCGACTTCGCGCCGATCCAGCAGGAGCAGTTGCAGAAGTTCGAAGGCGACCGCTGGGTGCTGTTCGGCGAAATCTACGACGCCAGCAAGAAGGTGACGAACTGATCGGCCACCAGCCGGTCGCGATCAGGGGCGGCGCGCTGCGTCGCCCCTTTTTTTTACGACGTCAGGCGCCCATTGCGAGCGTGCGCAGCCAGTGCGTGAATTCCGAAATCGAATCCTCGTCGAAATAGCCGGACGACAGCACGAGATAGGCCGAGAGCGTGACGAGCGCGCCGGCGATCGCCGGCGCTGCGACACCGGATTGAGAAATCGGCCGCCAGGCGAAGCGCCGCGCGAGAAAGGCGACAGCCGCGACGCCGTAGGCGAGGCCGAAAGCGGTTTCCGTCCGGCTATGGCCGCCGATCTTGAAACGACTGACGGCAACGGCCAGCACAATGAGCGCGCAGAGCGCCGCGATCACATAGCGCAGTGCGCCGAGGCTTTCGCGTTTCCACGCGACGACGGCGAGCGAACCGTAGACGAAGGCGGCAAGCGCCGTATGGCCGCTCGGGCTGCGCAGCGGGCCGCCTCGATAGACGAACATGAACAGGATTTTGGAGAGCACCGTCGCGGCGAGGCACAGGCCGAAGGCCAGCGCCAGCGCGCGGGCGTTGCGCCGTTCGCCCAGCATCCACAGCGCCGCAATGGCGCCGCATACCGGCGGCGCAATCAGGTTCGCGTCGCCGAAATTGGTGATCGTGTAGAGAAATTCCGCGAATTGCGGGCCGATCGACACTCAGGCCGTTCCGCCGTTCATTCGGCGGACTCCTCTCCGTCCGCCGGTCGGGCGTGTGCGCGGTCGACTTGCTCACGATCATCCTGTTCGTGATCGTCCCGCGCCGCGCCATCGGCGTCGCCAATGTCCTGCGCGAATTCTGCGTTGCTCTCGACTTGATCGTCAGCAGCGTCGACCGCGTCGGGCTCCATCTGCGCAAGCAGCGGAAAATCCTCCGCAGCGTCGTCGGAATCCAGCGGGTCCTCGTCGGCCGTCAAGGCCTCGTCATCGTCCGGCTTCGGCACGCCGAAACCGGCCGGCAAGCGGCCATCGAACAGTCCGGCGCCCTTCAATTCCTCGAGCCCCGGCAGGTCGGATATCTGCTCGAGCCCGAAATGGACGAGGAATGTGTCGGTCGTGCCGTAGGTGATCGGGCGGCCCGGCGCCTTCCGGCGGCCGCGAAGACGGATCCACCCCGTTTCCAGCAGCACGTCGAGCGTGCCTTTCGAGATGGCGACACCGCGAATGTCCTCGATCTCGGCGCGGGTGACGGGCTGGTGATAAGCGACGATTGCGAGCGTCTCGACCGCGGCGCGAGTCAATTTCTTCTGCGGGGTCTCCTCGCGCCGCAGAAGCCAGCCGAGATCATCGGCGGTGCGGAAGTACCATTTGGTCCCGGCGCGCGCGAGGTTCACGCCGCGCGTGGCGTAGTCCTCGCGCAACGCGGCGAGCGCGGCTTGCAGATCCGCGCCATCGGGCAAGCGCTCGCCGAGCACCCGCTCCTCTAGAGGTTCGGCGGAGGCAAACAGAAGCGCTTCGACGATGCGCTTGGACTCGGCGAGCAGCGCGACGCGGGCCTCTTCGAGCGCCCGGTCCTCGTCCTCCACGAATTCGAATGCGCGAGCCGCGTCGGCCATTTCGTTTCCTTCTACGCTCAAAACTCAACCGCGCCGAAGCGCCCTACTCCGCCGCCGCCAGCGGAACCGCTTCCTTGCGCCGCACCCAGATGGGCGCGAAGGCCCGGTCTTGCCGCAGATCGAGCCGGCCCTCGCGCACCAGTTCGAGCGAGGCCGAGAACGACGACGCGCGCACCGTCCGCGCGACTTCGGGCGTCACGCAATATTGCAGCAGGTAGTCGTCGAGAACCGTCCATTCGCGAGCCATGCCC
>CAMFKC010000064.1 GCA_945956975.1 uncultured Methylocystaceae bacterium
GAGCTGCCGACGCGCGTGAAGGGCGAGGTCGCCGGTTCCAATGGTTTCAAGCAATGGCGCTTGATCCGCGACACCGGCGAAATCGCCCCGCGATACGTCCAGTCCGAAACGGCCTTCCATGACCGTAACGACGGGAAGGTCTACCCATGCCGGTGAAGACCTATCCCCAGCTCGACGACGAAGCTCTGACGCTTCTGCGCCGCCGCCTCGATCATCACGGCGGGTCGCGCTCGGCGTTGGCCCGCGAACTTGGCGTCTGCCGCTCCGGTGTCAGCCAAGCCCTCGATCGGCGTTATCCGGCGAATACCGCGCAGCTCCGCGCCCGGATCATCGAGAAGTTCGCCGATCGGCTCGTCTGCCCGCATCTCGGCCGCGAGATCGCGCCGGGCGAATGCAGGGCGGCTCGCGAGCGCCCGCTGACGGCCTGCATGGGCTCCCCCGACGACGTCAAGCACTGGCAAGCCTGCCAGTCCTGCCCCCAGAACCCGAAAAGGATCACGCCATGATGAAGGGTATCTTCAAGCTCGCCTGCGCCTTCGGGGCGATGGCCGCGCCGACCTATGGCGGCTGGCTCTGGGGGCAGGTCAACAATCTAGAAGTCGGCGTCGTGATCCTCTGCGTTGGCGCGGGCGTCGGCGCGGCCTGTATGCAAGGCTTCGCCGCCCTCGATCGGCGCGAGGTCTGACCATGGAGTTCGGTCAGCTCAGCAGCATGCTCGCCACCCTTCGCGAGATGTTCGACGAGAACCCCAACGGCATGACGATCGACGCCGAGCTGTCGCGCATGCTCGGCGGCGGCTTGCGCGACATGCATTGCGCGGCACTTAAGATGGAACAGTGGGTCTTGCAGCATGTCGAGACCTTGCACGACACGGCCACCGTTGGCCTCGGCCGCAGCACCCGGCCAGTCCCGCCCTACTTCGACAACGTCATCACCTTCCCGCGCCCGCTTCGACCCGCCCCGATCGGTGGAGGGGCGGCGTGACCGAGGACGTCTTCACCCTCAACCGTATCGTCGCCAGCAGCCCCAGCCTTCAGCGCGCCGCTCGCGATGAGCCGACAGAGACGCCCCTCTCGATCCTTACGGCGATCGACGCGGTCACCGGCGGCGATATCGATCGGGATCTTCGCGACCTCGCCCGGCAGGTCAAGCGCCAGCACAAGCTGCCCCGGCATGCCGGTCGGGACGGTCTCTTCCTCACCCACCTTGAACAGGCGCTGCGCAACCTTGCGCTTCGTCCGGTCACGCCCCGCTTCACCTATCCCAGCCGAGGACACCGCAATGCAGACTGAAACCGCCACCGCCCCCGTCACCCCGAAGGCGCCCCCCGGCGCGCAGGAGATCAACGGCAAGCTCTACATGGAAGACGGCCGTGGCCAGCTCCTGCCGATCGAGACCATCAAGCCGCAGGATCTGCTGGGGGACGAAGTGGTCCGCAAGATCTGCGGCTATGCCCAGCCGCTGGCGGCCGAGCTTGCCCGGTTCAAGCAGCATTCCTTCGACGACGTCGATGGTTTCCTCGGCCTGCTCGCGCAGCAGTACGGCGTGAAGCTGCGCGGCAAGAAGGGCAATCACAGCCTGACGACAATCGACGGGCTGAAGATGGTCCAGGTCGCGGTGTCGGAGAGCATCGACTTCGGCCCCGAACTGCAGATCGCCAAGGCCATCGTCGACGAATGCCTGCGCGATTGGTCGGCCGAGGCCAGCGCGGAGATCCGCGCCATCATCACCCGCGCCTTCAATGTCGATAACGAGGGCAAGATCAACAGGAACGAAATGCTCTCGCTCCTGCGGATCGAATTCTCGGACGAGCGTTGGCAGCGCGCCATGGCGGCCGTCCGCGACAGCATGCGCGTCACCGGCTCCAAGCGCTATCTGCGGGTTTACGAGCGTGACCAGCCGGACGGCGAGTGGAAAGCCGTCGTGCTGACCCTCGCGGCGGCGTGAGGGAGGTCGGCATGTGGACCTCCTCCGATCATCAGCGCTTCAACAATGAGGCAAACCGCCTGACGTTGCGCACGTCTACAGACTTGCTGGCCGACCTTGAGAGGCTGAGCAATCAGTACGGCGCCAATGTCGGACTGACCATCGTGTTGGACGCGGCGCTCTCCTCCGCCGTTGCCATGGTTCGTAGCGCGATCATCGCGACGAATACGAACCTGCCCATCGAGCAGGTCATTCGCAGCCGGCTGGAGCATGTCCTCAGCCTTCCCGTTCGGTTGCACGAACGCCTCGCGGACGGCTCCGTCGATCCGCTCGGCTCTGCCCTCAACTGAGGAGTTTCCATGCCCCGCAAGGTTTCATTCCGAGGCAACACCCTCATCGTCAACGACCAGGCGCCCACGCTGAAAAACGGCGACCGCGTTCGCTACACCATCCATGACTGGATGGAGGGCGAGCACACAGTCTCTGGCGAAGTCATCGGCGTGAAGGCGCCCGGCATCGTCCGCGTCAAGATCGGCCGCGCCGTCGAGAATGACATCATCCACGAGGTTCCGGCCGAGGCGCTGACCGTCATCGCGCCCGTGATCCCGCTGAAGGGAGATCGGTAATGCGCGCCTTCACCAAGCCGGAGGAACGCGCCCTGGTCAAGCTGAACGGCTTCACCGGCGAAACGAAGCTCGACGTCAGCTATGACCGGCCGTCGATCTATGAGCGGCTGGCCGATCACGGCCTTGTCTCGATCACATTGAGCCATCGCCGCAAGCGCGCCCGCCTGACAAAGACGGGCCGCTACTTTGCCCAGCTCGTCGCGGCGCGGGAGGGCCGTTCCTGATGTTCGTGTTGTCCTTCTCTCGGCGTGCGGCCATCGCGCTCGTCCTGGCCCTGTCGATGACATCGGCCCATGCCGAGACCATCGACGGCTCGCGCATCGTCATCATCGACGGCGACACTGTCGCTCTTCCGGGCGGCGAGCGCATTCGCCTGCTCGATATCGACGCGCCCGAATCCTTCCGTTCGGCCTGCGAGGCCGAGCTGGTTGCCGGCCTCAAGGCCAAGGAACGGCTGGCCGGGCTGCTGCGCGGACAAGACGTCACAATCGAGCGCGGCGGGCGCGACGTCTATCGCCGTACGTTGGCGCGCTTCTTCACCGAGGACGGCGACGTCGGCGAGATCCTGCTTCGCGAGGGGCTGGCCCTCCGCTACGTGCCCGGCCGGAAGGCCGAGCGCACAGCGCATTGGTGCGGAGGTCGGCAATGACCCCGCGCGAGCGTCTGAAAGCCAAGATCGCCGCCCTGCAGGCGAAGACCGAAGCGGCCGGCTGCACCGAGGCCGAGGCGATGGCGGCTGCCGCCCTCGCGGCCCGGCTGATGGCCGAGCATGATTTCGAGCAGGCCGATATCGAGATGACCGAGGCGGCATCGCCCGGCGGGGCTGGGCCGCGCATCACATGGCGCGATACGCTTTCGGCCGGCATCGCCTTCGTCACGAACTGCGACATGATCCGGCGTCAGGGTGTCAATGACGTCCTGTTTATGGGGCGCGAGCCGGGGCCGGACATCGCGGCATATCTTCGCGATGTCTGCTTCCGAGCGGTTGATCGTGCCGTCCGCGAGTTCAAGGCATCTTCGCACTACACGCGGCGCCGCAAACTCGCGACCCGCCGTCAGGCCGCCAATGACTTCATCAACGGCATGGTCACGCGGTTGGTCTCGCGCCTGTACGAGCTCTTCCGCCCGGTCATCAACGAGGCGGCGCGGGAAGAGGCTAAACAGGCATTGGCGCGCCGCTTCAGCGGCGAAATCACCATGCGAGACATCAGCCCCCGCAAGGCTCGCTTTTCCGGTGCCCGGATGGTCGGCTGGCGCGCCGGTGCCGATGTTGCCCTTCACCATGGCGTTGGCGGTTCGGGTGAGCCCAAACTGATTGGGGGCGGATGATGAACCCATACCTCATCTCCGGACCGGCGCTCATCAGCTTCAGCGGCGGGCGGACCAGCGCTTACATGCTCTGGAATATCCTCCAAGCGCACGACGGCGAACTGCCTGACGATATCGTGGTGGCCTTCGCCAACACCGGTAAGGAGCGCGAGGAGACACTGCGCTTCGTCCATGAGTGCGGCGCGCGCTGGGGCGTTCGCATCCATTGGGTCGAATGGCGACGCGGCAGAGACGGATATGAGAGCGTCAGCTTCAACAGCGCCAGCCGCGACGGCGAACCTTTCGAGCACCTGATTGCGATGAAGCAGCGGCTTCCGAATGGAATGCCCGGTCAACGCTGGTGCACCGAGTACCTGAAGGTGCGCCCGATCTTCGCTCTGATGCGCGATCAGCTCGCCTTGGAGCCCGGAGACTACGAAGAGATCATCGGCATCCGCGCCGACGAATGGGATCGCCGTATCGAAGGGCTGGCGCGCGCCGCCAAGGATGGGCGCAGCGTGTCCCATCCGCTCTGCACCGCAGGCATCCGCAAGCCCGACGTGCTGCGCTTTTGGCTCGGCGACAACGTTGACCCGCAGGAGATCCGGCATCCGCTGCCACAGGGCTTCGACCTTGGCCTGCGCGGATACGAAGGCAACTGCGATTACTGCTTCAACAAGGGCAAAGCGATCATCAAGCGCCAGATCCGCGAGCGTCCAGGCAGCGAGGCGTGGTGGGCGATGCAAGAGATCGGCATCGGGGGCACGTTCCATGCCCGATACTCGATCCCCCAACTGGTGGATCAGGTCGCGGCGACACCCGAGCTGTTCGACGAGCCTGCCGAGGATCTCGAATACGACGCCGAGTGCGGCCTGATCTGCCCGAGCGAGGCGGCATGACCACGCGCGGCGCCCAGCTCCCGGCGGTCGCTCCGCTCTTCTCGTGGCCCGAGCTGGTCGCGATCGAGGAGATGGAGCGCGAGCGCCGGGCGCTGAAGCTCCGCATCGAAAGGCTGCCTCGCTGCAGCTACCGCCGGGCGCATCTGACCGTCCGGCTTCAGGAACTTACCCACCGTTCACTCGTCGCGCGGATCGCGCTGCGCCAGAGGTGCCGATGACCCGGAACGTCATGATCTCCAAGGTTCACGTCGCGCGGAAGCAGCTCGACATGGACGAAACCGCCTATCGCGAACTGTTGCAGCGAGCGACCGGCAAGGCCAGTGCCCGCGACTGCGGCCCGGCCGAGCTGGACCGCGTGCTCGCCGAGTTCAAGCGCCTCGGCTGGAAGCCGGCGACGAACCCGGCTGCCTCGGGCCGGCGCCCTTCCGAAAAGCCGCATGTCAGGAAGATCTTTGCCTTGTGGGGCTCGCTTGCCCGTAGCGGCGCCATCAAGGACGGCTCCCGCGCCGCTCTCGTCGCCTTCATCGAGCGTCAGACAGGCGTCTCGCATCCCGATTGGCTGACGGCAGCGCAGGCCAACAGCGTCACCGAGGCCCTGAAGGCGATCCAGCAGAGGAGCGCCCGGAAGTGACCGAAAGCCTCTCCTTTCAGGATCTCGATCGAGACGAGCTGCTGGCGTTGCTCGGGCGCCGTGTCCTCATGATGTCGCAGGCCGACCTGCTTTGGGCGAAGTGGGAGGTCAACAGCCAGCGCGCGATTGACGCCTTCAAGGAATACATGGCTGCGGGCGAGGAAGCGCATCGCGCCCTCGTAGCCTACACCCGCAAGCGAAACTCCAAGGCTCTCGCCGAGCTGGAAGCGGCGGAGGCCAAGGAAAAGCGACTGCGCACGAAACACGGCCGCCTGGATCGGCTGGAACGCGAACTTTTCCGCCGCCATCAGGAAGCCAAAGAGGCACGCCTATGACCCAGCCCGTCGCGATCTCCCACACCGCGCTCGTGCAGTTCCTCGATCGCGTCGCCGGCGTCGATATCGAGGCCATGAAGGCGGCTGTCGCCGGCTCTCTCGATCGTGCGCATCGCGCAGCCGGCCAAATCGGCGCGACGGATTACACCGTCCGCGTCGACGGGCGGGCCTACGTTGTCCGCGAAGGCGTGCTCGTCGCGGTCCACGACAAGCCGAAGGTGCGGCGATGATAGAGCCTCGCGTCGGCGATTTTCTCGATAGCCTTCAACCCATAGCCTCGGAGATGAGCCCGGCCGTCGTCTTGGATCTGGTGAAGCATTTCGCCGGCCGGCGGCTCTACGTCCCGGGACGCTGGCGCGAGGATCTCGACATCAACGTCCTAGGCGATGATTGCGCCCGCCGGCTGTGCGAGCTGTTCGGCCCGGAGCGGATCGACATTGCCCGCTGCCCGTACACGCGCAAGGCGCTGCAGCGCTTCGCGAAGGAACTGGCGGGACAGGGGCTGCGTTCGGGCGAGATTGCGCATAGCCTCGGCGTCTCGTATCGAACGATCGAGCGAATCGCGACGAGCACTATCTTGACGAAAGCCCGTCGTCGCCCTGTTGATGAGCGCCAGATCGACATCGTCGATTGGCTGTCGACCGCCAAGGGCTGACCCGCCGACGCTGTCGGCTCATCATTCCAGCGCTGCCGTGACCAAGCTCCGCGACCATTTTCGGGTCGCGGATTTTTTTATGCGTGCAGACGTTGCGTTGCTGGATCGAGGCCTCGGGGCGTCCACCCTGCGGGCCATCGTGCCGCCGACCACCGAGGCCATCACCCGCCGGCGTCAGCTCGCGATCACCGACGCGATCGGTGCGGCCTTGCCGAAGGTGCTGCGCGCCTATGGCATCGCCAGCGCGCTCCGCGTCGCTCATTTCCTCGCGCAGGCCGCCCACGAAACCGATGGTTTCCGCACGCTGGAGGAATATGGCGGCGCGAGCTACTTCGCCCGCTATGACGGCCGGAAGGATCTCGGCAATACGCAGGCGGGCGATGGCGCCCGCTATCATGGTCGCGGCATCTTCCAGCTCACCGGCCGGGCGAATTACCGCCGCTTCGGCCAGTTGCTCGGCCTCGATCTTGAGGGGCGCCCGGAGCTGGCGGCCGAGGCCGAAACCTCACTGCGTATCGCGGCGGTCTACTGGAATGACCGCAAGATCAGCCCGGCGGCTGACAGGGACGATCTCGTCCTCGTCACGCGGATGATCAACGGCGGTCGGAACGGGCTGGCGGAACGCCGCCGCTATCTCGGCATCGCCAAGCGCGAAATCGCTGCGCTGGTCGCGGATGGCGTCGCCGCCGCCGCAACCCATCGGACCGTACTGCGTCGCGGCTCGACCGGCCCGTCCGTCGAACACCTTCAGGCTGTCCTGCAGCGCGAAGGCTTTCCCGTCGCCATCGACGAGGATTTCGGCCCCGCCACCGAACTGGCGGTGAAGACCTTCCAGCGCCGGGCCGGGCTCGACGTGGACGGCGTCGTCGGCGCCCGCACCTGGGCCGCTCTCTTCCCAAGCAAGGAGGCTTGATTGTTCCCGTTCCTGCTCGCCCTGATGTTGTTCACCGCCGGCCCGGCCATGGCGTCGACCGTGGTCGATGCGTCGCCAGTCGTGCTCTGGCTCAAGCCGTGGATCGATGCTGCCGCGTCCACCATCGTCATGACGGTGGTCGGATTCGTCGGCATCTGGGCGAGGCGCTGGTTCGGGCTGGAAGGCGAGGCCCGCATGCGGGAAGCCCTGCACTCCGCACTGATGACCGCCGCCGGTGCCGCGATTTCCACGCTGACCGAGACCGCCGCGCGCAAGCTCTCCCGGATCGAGATCGAGTCGGAGATGGTCGGTCAGGCCGTATCCTATGTGCTGCGCGCCACGCCCGACGCCGTCCGCTTCTTCGGCCTCACGGATGACCGCATCGCCGAGATGGTGCGCTCCAAGATCATCCAGTTGCTGCCCATGAACGAAATTCTGCCGAAGGCCTGACGCATGTCTCATGAGCTTGCCGAAATCCGCGAACGCCTTGCGCGGATCGAGACGACGCAGATCTTCCAGACGGGCGTTCTGGAGAAGATCGACGGGAAGCTCGATGCGGTCGATAACCGCCTGAGCGTCGTCGAGACCAAGGCGGCAGGCTACGGCACGATCGCCGGCGGCCTGATGGCCGTCGCCGTCTCACTCGTCTCGGCGAAGCTGACGGGCAAGGCGTGACGCTCGCATGGCACACGGCGCCGACACGCGGCGTGAGGCTCGCAAGCGGTATGTCTTCGAGCGTCAGGCCCTCCCCACTATCGAGATCGGACTAGGCGTCTCGGAAGCGACGCTGCGGCGCTGGAAGCGCGAGGCAGCGGCGCAGGGCGACGATTGGGACGTCGCCCGCTCGGCCAATACCATCGCCGGCGAAGGTCTCGACAAGCTCGTGACCGAGGTCGTTCAGGACTACGTCGTGCTGCATCAGGCGACGATCGAGGATCTGCGCAACGCCGGCAACATGGCGGCGGGCGACAAGGCCAAGATCCTCGCCTCGCTCGCGGACAGCTTCAATAAGACCGTGAACGCTGCCGGCCGGGTCTCGCCGAAGATTTCCGAGCTGGGCGTCGCCATGGATGTGCTGAAGCGCCTGGGCGACTTTGTCGGCCGGGATTATCCGCAGCTCGCCCCCAGCCTGCTCGAAATGCTGGAGCCCTTCGGTCAGCACCTCGCGGAGGTGTACGGGCGATGACGAGCGTTGCCGACCGTTTCCCGGGTATCACGAGGGCTGCCCTTGAGATTGCCTATAGCAACGGCGGCATCACGTGCGTCCGCACGCAGCAGCGCATGTTGGGCGAGCTGAGCCGGTGGCTCGATCGCCAGCCGGCCGAGACCCTGCCCGATATCGACGCGTGGCTCTTCGCCCTGTCCGACGAGGATCTGCAGATGGTTTGCGACGGCGAGCAATCCGAAGCGGACGCCGTCCTGCAGTTCGCGCCGCCGTTCACCGATAGGCTGCTCGCCGACTATTTCGATGAGGTGTGCTGA
>CAMFKC010000065.1 GCA_945956975.1 uncultured Methylocystaceae bacterium
TCTATGCGCAGGTCGCGTCCTCCCGCCCTGGCATGTTCCAGCGCTCCGACGATTGGTTCAAGCGCCGCACGCTCGCCGACGCCGCATGGATGCGCGCGGGCGGCGGCGAACTCGTCTGCGCGCTGCTCGAGATCGACGGCGCGCCCGCGGCCTACGCGCTCTACCGTTTCGACGCGAAATGGGAGCGCAGCGGCGTGCCGGCAGGCGTGGTGCGCGTGATCGAGGCCATGGCGACGACGCCCGAGGCCATGCGCGCGATTTGGCGCTACCTGCTCGATCTCGACTGGCAGCAGACGATCAAGGCGGGCTTCCTGCCGCCGGACCATCCCCTGTTCTTGCTCGCCGCCGAGCCGCGCCGCATGCGCACGGCGCTGCGCGACGGCTGCTTTGCGCGGCTGGTGGACGTGGAGGCCGCGCTCGCCGCACGCGCTTACGGGCCGGGCGAGATCGTCGTGGACGTGGCTGACCCATTCTGCGCGTGGAACAATGCGCGATGGCTGGTGAGCGACGGCGGAGTCGCGCGCACGACTCGCGCAGCCGACATCGCCTGCGACGTCTCGGCGCTCGCCTCGACCTACCTCGGCGGCTTTTCCTGGGCGCAACTCGTCGCGTCCTCGCGCGCGACGGCGAGCGACCAAGATGCAATCATGCGCGCGGATTGGGTCTTCGAGCGCCGTGCGGCGCCCTGGGTTCCGGAGATTTTCTGACGGCCATGACCCGCGCTTATGTCCATGGTTACGATCCCGTCGAGCAGCAGCGGCTGCAGGATCAGGCCTCGACGCTCGTCGACCTGCTGCACGGCGATACACGCTACGCTGCGGGTGCGACGGTGCTCGAAGCAGGTTGCGGCGTCGGCGCGCAGACGGTGACGCTGGCCGCCCGCTCCCCGGAGGCCCATTTCACATCGATTGACATTTCCGAGATTTCGCTCGCCGCAGCGCGGGAGAAAGCCGAATTGGCGGGTTTGTCGAACGTCGCATTCCAGCAAGGCGACATATTCGACCTGCCGTTTGCAGAGGAAAGTTTCGACCACGTCTTCGTCTGCTTCGTGCTCGAACATCTGCGCGATCCCGCCGGCGCCCTTGTGGCCTTGCGTCGCATGCTCAAGCCCGGCGGGACTATCACGGTCATCGAGGGCGACCACGGCTCGACCTATTTCCATCCGTGCAGCGCTTATGCGGATCGCGCAGTCGCGATCCTCGTGGAATTGCAAGCCCGCGGCGGCGGCGATGCGCTGATCGGACGTCGCCTGTATCCCCTGCTGGTCCAGTCGGGGTTCGCGGATACGCGCGTATCGCCGCGCGTGGTCTATGTCGACGGGAGCCGGCCGAGCCTGATCGACGGCTTCACATTGAAGACCTTCACCGCAATGGTGGCCGGCGTGCGTTCGCCCGCGCTCGCGGCGGGACTTGCGACGCCAGAGGAATTTGACCGCGGCGTCGCGGACCTCGCCCGAACCGCGGCTCCGGACGGGGTATTCTGCTACACGTTCTTCAAGGCCGTCGCGGGCAAACGATGAGGCCCTTCGCGCATTCGTTTGCGCCATTGTCGACGCTGGCGTGGCGCGTCCGCCCGCGCTAGTCTCTGCGCATCACGGCCCAGCGGCGCGCAGACGCCGCAGGTCTCAAGGGAGGACATCATGACTGAAGGCGCAAGCGCGCAGGCGCGCGAGGATTCCGGTTCGACCATCGGCGGCGGAGGCGGCGGACACGGGCGCGCGATTCCGATCGACCGGTCCATCGGGGCCGTGCATCCGCGCCTCGCCAGCGCCGCGGATGTCGCGGACTTCGAGAAGATCCCCTATTCCGAACGCATCGCGGCGGCCAGCACCTATGACGCGATCCGGCTGGGCGCATCCGTCAATCCGAATGCGCCCGCGATCCAGTTCCTGCCCAACGCGAGCCACGAGGACGAACCCGTCGTCATCACCTACGCGCAATTGATCGCGCGGGTCACGCAGACGGCCAACGCGCTGCACGAACTCGGCGTCGGGCCGAACGACGTCGTCAGCTTCATGCTGCCGCTCGTGCCGCAGGCCTTCTTCACGCTGTTCGGCGCCGAGGCGGCAGGCATCGCCAATCCCGTCAATCCGCTGCTCGAGCCGCACCAGATCGCGGAAATTCTCGAAGCCGCCAACACCAAGGTCCTCGTCGCGCTCGGGCCCGTGCCCGGCGTCGACATCTGGGACAAGGTGATGAAGGTGCGCGGCGAGTTGAAGTCGCTGAAGGCGATCGTCCAGGTGATGGGCCCCGGCGACGAGGCCAATGGGATCTATTCGTTCGGTGCGCTGGTGGCGAAGCAGCCGCACGATCGGCTCCTCAGCGGGCGCACGATCAAGGCGGAAGACACGGCAGCCTATTTCCATACGGGCGGCACGACCGGCACGCCGAAGCTGGTGCGCCACACCCATGGCAACCAGGTCTACCAGGCCTGGGTCTGCAACCTGATGCTGAAGAGCGAGCCGGGCGCGAACATCCTGTTCGGCATGCCGCTGTTCCATGTCGGCGGCTCGCTGACGCAGGTTCTTTCGACGCTCTCGGGCGGCGGCTGTCTCGTCGTGCTGTCGCCGGCGGGCTGGCGCAATCCCAACTCGGTTCGCAACATCTGGCATCTCGTGCAGCGCTACCGGCCGGCCGTGCTCGGCTCCGTGCCGACCGTCCTCGCCGCCACGCTCGCCGTGCCGACGGAGGGTTTCGACCTGTCGAGCCTCAAGATCGCATCGGGCGGCGGCTCTGCGATCCCGGTCGCCGTATGCACGGCGCTCACCAACCGCCACAACGTGCCGGTGCTCGAAGTCTACGGCATGACCGAAACCTCGAGCGTGCACACGATCTCCTACGCCGACCGCCCGGTGCGCCTGGGTTCGGTCGGCCATCCCGTCCCCTATTCGCGGGTGCGTATCGTCAAGATCGACGCCGATGGCAATTATGCCGGCGATTGCGCAGTCAACGAGATCGGCGTGATCGCCATGGCGGGGCCAGGCGTCTTCTCCGGCTACATGATGGACGAGCACAACAAGGGCGCCTTCGTCGAGCCGGGCTGGGTGAACTCCGGCGACCTCGGCCGCATCGATGAGGACGGCTATATCTGGATCACCGGCCGCGCCAAGGATCTGGTGATCCGCGGCGGCCACAACATCGATCCCGCGCCGATCGAGGACGTGCTGTTCGCCCATCCCGCCGTCGCGCTGGCCGCCGTCATCGGCCAGCCCGACGCCTATGCAGGCGAACTGCCGGTCGCCTATGTCCAGCTCAATCCCGGAATGTCGGTGCAGCCAGGCGAACTGGAGGACTGGGTGCGCGAGCGGACGCCGGAGCGCGCCGCCGTGCCGGTCGCGGTGATCCCGCTCGAGACGATGCCATTGACCGGCGTCGGCAAGGTCTTCAAACCGAGCCTGCGCTGGGACGCCGCGCAGCGCGTGTTCACGAAGGTGCTCGCCCCGCTGAAGGACAAGGGTGTGACTTTCGATGTCTCCGTGGGCGCGCATGGCACGCACGGGTCGGTCGCCACGGTCACCGTCTCGGGCGTGCCCGAAGCCGAGCGCCCCGTGATCGAGCAATATGTGCACGGCGCGCTCGATCCATTCGTGCTACGCCACGAGGTGAAGTTCGCATGATGGTAAAAAACCCGCGGCGGAACCTCTGCCGCGGGCTTCGCGTTTTGCACGCGTGAACAGGAGCACGCGATGCTGGACGACAGCGAAATCGATCGGACGTTGAGCGAAATCGACGCGGCCTTGGCCAGCGCAGGCCCCGACACGCCCGTCGCCTTCGGCATGGAGTTGTTCGCCGCATTGGTCCGGCGCGGTCTGATCTGCGACACCCTGCCCGCGCCGATCGGGGAAGAGACAGTTGAGCCGCTTCATCCCTCGACATTCCGCGAGACGCATCCGGCGCGGATTGATACGCGGCTCGACAGTTACGCCTTCGAGTTATGATCTGCGCTGGTGTTGTTAACGACTGGTTGGAGGATGCGCTACGTCGGATGACGAAAAATTTTTCATTTGAATGGAGATTACACTTTTGTTAGAATTTTATTAAGACTAAGGAGCGGTGATTGGCGGATAACCGGAAGGTTCTAGTGGGTATTGCATGTACCCAAGTTGTCCATTTTTTTACATGGGGGACGATATGCTAGATCAAGACCTGATAAGATTTGTTCGCTCAAAATTCGAAGAGAAGTATAGAGTTAGAATAAATGAACGGCTTTATGGAATAGCCGTTGCTAAAGCCAGCTCTATAATCCAGAAGCTGGAAGCGCAGAAGAAGATTAGCGGCAATACGACACCGGCTACGTGTACAACCCTCAATAACGATTTAAATTATGCAAGTCGTGTTTTTAACGATCTAGTTCCTTCATTGAAATCGAAAAATATTTGCTGAGGAATTGTCATGCATGCAGTAGTTCTACTGATCCGTCTTGTGGCGTCTCTGGTCGCAGTAAGCCTTATTTATCGCGCTGGCTTAGCGCTGGATGCAGCATGGAAAAAGGCCAACGACGATCCGGACTGGGCCAAATTTTTGCCTAAAGGTAAGATCGAAGATATGGTGAGAGAGTAATGCGCCTGTTAAAGTTCATTCCAATTTCAAAAAATGTATTATTTAAATACTTTAATTGATCTAAGATCGCATGCCATACAAATAACAATGTTATAAAATCAATTTAATTTGTAAAATTTGTGCAAGCAACGAAAATATTGTGCAGAAGCACTTACACTGACTAAGCTAAAAAATTACTAAATTCGCGGGTGTTTAATTCATTTTTCCAAAACACTCGAGATTATCCCCCAAGCGCTGAGCACCACTTCCAGCGCGATCAGGATGGTGATCCACAATTCGATCCGCCCCGCCCTGCCCGCGTCGAGGACCTCGGCCAGCATGCGGGCGTTTTCGATGACGACCTCGAGCTTGCCTTCGAGCGTCTCGGTGCGATCCTCGATCTCGTATTCCTCGGTCAACCGATCGAACAATCGTTCCAATTCGGGCTTGTCCCACACGATCTTGGGCTTCTCGTAGCCAGCGATGCGCGCCGTCAGGCGGTGCTGGAGCAAAATCGCCTCTCCGACAAGCTTGAGAACGGCCTCGCGATTGGCAGGCGACTTTCCGGACGCCGCCATTTCCATCGCAAAAGGCTCAACCCGTTCGAAAACCGCGTTCACATTGCGCTCGTTTCGGGCGAGCCCGACCGACTTGGCGAGCGTGTCGGCCACGACGATGAAGCGCTCGTCGCCGAATTTCTGCACATTCACGCTTCCAGCCGCGACCTTGTCGTCGCCCGCGCCGACGTTGACGATGATGGAGTCCTCATCGGTGGCGCTGTCCGCCTGCTCGGCGACGCGTCCCTTGAGGCTTTCGAGCGTCTGCGCCTCCTCCTCCGGCGTCAGGCCCGCCAGTACGACGACGCCGAAGCGATAGAGCGCAACGCGGCCGTTCGCGCCGACCCGGAAGGCCAGCGGCGATGTGGAGAACGTATTGGGCTGTTCGAAGCCGGACTTGTCGATACGGTCGCCGATCGCCAGCGCGCGCACGTTGATCGAGCGCCCCTGCGCTTTTTCGCTCATGTCATTCCCCCGGGCCGTCGGCCAAGCCCACGCCTGGCACTGTTACACGGCCCGAACCGCCGCTGTCGAGGCGCGCAACGCGCCCGTGTGGGGCGGCGCAAGCCGTTTTTCCTTGCTTTTTGCCCCTCCCCCCGTGCTAGACCGCCCGCCACACCGGAGTTTCCCATGCCCGAAGTCATTTTCACCGGCCCCGCCGGCCGTCTCGAAGGACGTTTCCACCCGTCCAAGACGCGTGGCGCGCCCATCGCCATCATCCTGCATCCGCACCCGCAGTTCGGCGGCACGATGAACAACCAGATCGTCTACAACATGTATTACGCCTTCGCGGAACGCGGCTTTTCGGTGCTGCGCTTCAATTTCCGGGGCGTCGGCCGCTCGCAAGGGGCCTTCGATCATGGTCAGGGCGAACTTTCCGACGCCGCAGCCGCGCTCGACTGGGCGCAGTCGATCAACCCGGAAGCGCGCGCCTGCTGGATCGCGGGCGTGTCCTTCGGTTCGTGGATCGGCATGCAGTTGCTGATGCGCCGGCCGGAGATCGAGGGCTTCATCTCCATCGCCCCGCCGGCCAACCGTTTCGACTATTCGTTCCTCGCGCCCTGCCCGTCGTCCGGCCTGTTCGTCCACGGCGATCAGGATCGCGTCGCCCCGATCAAGGAAGTGACGCCGCTGATCGAGAAGCTGAAGACGCAGAAGGGCATCATGATAGAGCACGCCGTGATCGAAGGCGCGAACCATTTCTTCGAGAACCGGATCGATCCGCTGATCGAGGAAGTCGGCGCCTATCTCGACAAGCGGCTCGGCAACCCGCCGCGCGTGGCCGTGCCTTCAAGGAAGGATTGAGGCGGTTCTCCCTTCTCCCGCGGAGCGGGAGAAGGTGTCGCGCGAAGGCGCGACGGATGAGGGCCGCACCGAACCGACAAAGACTGCCGCAATCGCAGCGCCCTCACCCGACCCCGCTTCGCGGGGCCACCCTCTCCCGCTCCGCAGGAGAGGGCGTCACTTCACCGGAACGCCTCGTCAACCGGCGTCTGCATCGCCAGCGCGAGACGGTTCGTCTCCGCCGCCATGCCGACGACGCCGATCAACTCCATGAACTGCGCGTCCGTCATGCCCTTCGCTCGCGCCGCCGCCGTATGCGAGCGGATGCAATATTCGCAGGATTGCGCGACCGAGACGGCGATGTAGATCATCTCCTTGGTCAGCGGATCGAGCGCGCCCGGCGCCATCACCTGCTTGGCGCTTTCCCATGTCCGCTTCAGCAACGCGGGATCATGCGCGAGCGTGCGCCAGAAATTGTTGACGAAGTCGGTTTTGCGCGTCGCGCGGATGTCGGCGAAGACCTCCGCTGCTGCAGCTGAGAGTTCGTGGTCTTCGAGAAGTTTGACGGTGCTCATGGGCGTCCTCGCTGGACAGCGAGCTTTCAGGCTCGCAGCGCTGAATGCGAGCCTGAAGGCTCGCGGTCCGGTCAAGGCTCGACCAGCACGCCGCCGGTCATCGGCTTCGGCGCGCCCGTGGTCGTCGGCCAGGTGTAGGGCAGGCCGCGCTTCGAGCGCACGGCAAGATAGGCGAAGGCCTGCGCCTCCATCGCATCGGAAGACCAGCCGCAGACGTCGGCCGTCGTGACCTTGCACGGCAGGCGCTGGACGAGCTCACGCACCAGGATCGGATTGTGCGCGCCGCCGCCACAGACGATCAGGCTCTGCGGAGGCTTCGGCAGCAGCGGCATCAACCGGCCGACCGAGGCGGCTGTAAAGGCGGTGAGCGTGGCCGCCGCATCTTCGAGCGAGAGATGTTCGACGGGATCGCGCGAGAAATTGTTGCGGTCGAGCGATTTCGGCGGCTTCACGTCGAAGAAGGGATCGTCGAGCAGGCGCGCAAGCGCTTGCTCGTCCACCCTGCCTCGCGCCGCCGTATGGCCGTGGCGGTCGATCGGCTGGCCGGTGCGCGCGAGCATGAGATCGTCGAGCAGCGCGGTGGCGGGGCCGGGGTCGCAGGCGAGGGGGGGGCAGCCGGCGTCGACAGAGGTCCAGTTGGCGACGCCGCCGATGTTGAGCAGCGCGAGCGGCCCTGGCAATTTTCCGTCCTTGCCGCTCGCTTCGACCAGCGCGCGATGGAAGACGGGCACGATGGGCGCGCCCTCGCCGCCCGCCGCCACGTCGGCGGCGCGGAAATCGAAGACGACCGCGATGCCCAGCCGCTCGGCCAACGCCGCGCCGTCGCCGATCTGGATGGTGAGACGCTGCTTCGGGCGATGCAGCACGGTCTGGCCGTGGAAGCCGACGAGGTGAATGTCCTTCGCGCCGAGGCCCTTTTCGGCGAGGAATTTCTCCACCGCCTCGGCATGGCGCGCGGTGACCATCTGTTCGGCCTCGGCCACCGCGCCTGACCTGCCGTCGCGGCTCGCAAGTCCCGCGGCTTCCCCCAGCGCGTCGCGCAGCAGGGCGCGGTCGGCGTCGGAATAGGGCTGGAAGCCGGTCGCGCCGAAGGTCACGACCTTCTCGCCATCGGTCTCGACGAGCGCGACGTCCACGCCATCCATGGACGTGCCGGACATCAGGCCGATGGCGCGGTAGAGGGTCAAGATTCGTGGGCCTCCCGTCAAAGGCTTAGCGGGCTGCGATGCTGCGGGGAAGAGCGTGCCTGCATCGTCACGCAACAAGGGCCCTCACCCTGAGGAGCGATGCGCAGCATCGCGTCTCGAAGGGTGGCCGGACCCGCGCCCATGCGGCCATGCTTCGAGACGCCGCGCTGCGCGCGTCTCCTCAGCATAAGGATTTCGGGGCTTTATCCCCCTTGTGCGACGCAACTCTCCGCTACTGCCGCGCGATCGCCGACTTGCCGGCGCGCAGCACGTATTTCTGCACCTTGCCCGTCGCGGTCTTCGGCAGCTCCTGCACGAAGCTGACCCATTGCGGCGTCTTGAAATGCGCGAGGTTGTCGCGGACGTGCTTCTTGAGTTCGTCCTCCGTCGCGCTTGCGCCCACGCGCAGGATGACGAAGGCGTGCGGGCTCTCGCCCCATTTTTCATGCGGCATGCCGACGACCGCGACTTCCTGCACGGCGGGATGGCGCAGCAGGCAGCCTTCGACTTCGACCGACGAAATGTTCTCGCCGCCGGAAATGATGACGTCCTTGAAGCGGTCGCGGATTTCGACATAGCCGTCGGGATGCACGACGGC
>CAMFKC010000066.1 GCA_945956975.1 uncultured Methylocystaceae bacterium
ACGCGAGCAGCGGACCGATCCTCGTCACCGCCGCCGAGAAGCGCCGCACCAAGGCTGCGAGCCCGCAGGAACTGTCGTCCGGCGACGGCGCCGCGGCGCTGCTCGTCGGCGAGGGCGACGTGATCGCCGAGTTCGTCGCGCACGCCAGCCGCACCGTCGACTTCGTTGACCATTATCGCGGCGAGGGCGTCGCCTTCGACTACACCTGGGAAGAGCGCTGGATCCGCGACGAAGGCTACAACAAGATCGTGCCCGCAACGCTGAAGGATCTGTTCGCGAAGGCGGGCGTCACGGGCGCCGAAATCGCGCATTTCTGCATGCCCTGCACGCTGGCCAAGGTTGCTGGCCCCATCGCGAAGAAGGCCGGCATCGCCGACGCCGCCGTTCGCGACAATCTCGCTGCGGTCTGCGGCGATACCGGCGCGGCGCATGCGCTCGTCATGTTTGCGCATGCGCTCGAGAGCGCGAAGCCGGGCGACCTCATCCTCGTCGTCGCCTTCGGTCAGGGCTGCGACGCACTGCTGTTCCGCGCTACGGATCGCATCGGCGCGGCCAGGCCCGCGCGCGGCGTCTCGGGATTTCTCGCGCGGCGGCGCGAGGAGACGAACTATCAAAAATTTCTCTCGTTCAACAACATCATCGAAATGGAGCGCGGCATGCGCTCCGAACTCGACAAGGCGACCGCGCTCTCGTCGCTCTACCGCAACCGCGACACGCTGACGGGCTTCATCGGCGGCAAGTGCAATGTCTGCGGCACGCTGCAGTTTCCGAAGACGAACATCTGCGTGAACCCGAACTGCAACGCATTCCATAGCCAGGAGCCGCAGCCGTTCAGCGATCTCGAAGGCCGGATCATGAGCTATACGGCCGACAATCTTACCTATTCCGCCGATCCGCCGGCCTGCTACGGCATGGTGCAGTTCGACGCCGGCGGGCGCGTGATGATCGACTTCACCGACGTCACGCCCGACGACATCGACGTCGGCAGGAAGATGGACATGGTGTTCCGCATCAAGGACTACGACAGTCAGCGCAACTTCACGCGCTACTTCTGGAAAGCGACGCCGGCGGCAGATGCCGCAAGACAGGGAGGCTGACATGGCCCGCGGCATCAAGGACAAGGTCGCCATCCTCGGCATGGGCTGCTCGAAATTCGGCGAGCGCTGGGACAAGGAGGCCGACGACCTCATGGTCGAGGCCTTTGAGGAGGCGATCAAGGACGCCGGCATCGAGAAGAACCAGATCGACGCCGCGTGGTTTTCCACGGCCATCGAGGAGCAGCATGTCGGCAAGTCCGGCACGCCGCTCGCCGTCGCGCTGCGCCTGCCGCAGATCGCGGTCACGCGCGTGGAGAATTTTTGCGCCTCGGGCACCGACGCCTTTCGCGGCGCGGTCTACGCGGTCGCCTCCGGCGCGGCCGACATTGCGCTCGCGCTCGGGGTCGAGAAGCTGAAGGACACGGGCTACGGCGGCCTGCCGCAGCGCGGGCGCGGCGTGCTCAATTCGCAATGGTGGGCCAATGCGTCGGCGCCCGGCAATTTCGCGCAGCTCGCCGCCGCCTATCGCGCCAAGCACGGCGTCTCCAAGGAAGACCTGAAGCGCGCCATCGCGCATGTCTCGGTCAAGAGTCACGACAACGGTTCGCGCAACCCCAAGGCCCATCTGCAGAACAAGGTGACGATGGAGCAGGTTCTGGAAGCGCCGATCATCGCGGAGCCGCTCGGCCTGTTCGACTGCTGCGGCGTGTCGGACGGATCGGCCTGCGCCATCGTCACGACGCCCGAGATCGCGCGTTCGCTCGGCAAGACCGACATCATCAGTGTGAAGGCGCTACAGCTTTCCGTGTCGAACGGCGTCGAGGCGCAGCATAATTCCTGGGACGGCTCCTATTTTGCGACCACCCGTGTCGCTTCGAAGAAGGCGTACCAGGAAGCAGGCGTCGCGAACCCGCGCGAAGAAATCGACCTCATCGAAGTGCACGACTGCTTCTCGGTGACCGAACTCGTCACCATGGAAGACCTGCACATTTCCGCCGAGGGCCGGGCGGTCCACGATGTGATGGATGGCTTCTACGACGCCGACGGCAAGATCCCCTGCCAGATCGACGGCGGCCTCAAGTGCTTCGGGCACCCGATCGGCGCGTCCGGGCTGCGCATGATCTACGAGATGTACCTGCAATTGCAGGGCAAGGCCGGCCCCCGTCAGCGCAAGGAGCTGCCGCGGCTCGGCATGACCCACAATCTCGGCGGCTTCCCGCACCAGAACGTGTGTTCGATCTCCATCGTCGGCCGCTACGACGGCTGACGGTCACTTCCCAAACTCCTGCTCAAGCGTCATAGAGGATGCTTGAGCAACGCCGACGACCCCTCCCTCTCCGAAACGGAAGTCGCGCCCGTCGTGGCGCGCAAACCGATGCCCGTCTTCACACAGGGCTCGACGTTGCGGCATGTTCTGGCGATGACGGCGTCGGGCTCGGTCGGCCTCGTCGCAATCTTCATCGTCGACCTCCTGTCGCTGCTCTACGTCTCGCGCCTCGGCGACCACGTGCTCACCGCCTCAGTCGGCTTCGCCTCGCAGGTCATGTTCTTCGCCATGTCGGTCAACATCGCCATGGCCATCGCGATCTCCGCAACCGTGTCGCGCGCGCTCGGCGCGCAGAGGCGCCCGCGCGCGCAGCGTCTTGCGGCGTCGGGCCTGGTGCACACCGCCAGCATCAGCATCCTCGTCTCCGCGCTCATGTTCATATTTCGCGGCCAGTTGCTCGACCTCGTCGGGGCGCGCGGCGCGGCGCACGAGATAGCTTCACGCTATCTCGCCATCACCCTGCCCTCCACATTCCTTATGGCGCTCGGCATGGCGCTGCAGGGGCTTGTGCGGGCGGTCGGCGATCCACGGCGCGCCATGTACGTCACGCTCACCGGCGCGCTTGTCACGTCCGTGCTCGATCCGCTGCTGATCTTCGGCTTCGGATTCGGCATTTATGGCGCGGCCATCGCGACCGTCGTCTCGCGCGTGGTGTTCACGCTCGTCGGCTCGTGGGGGGCGATCCATGTCCACGGCATTGTTGGCCGGCCGGAACGCAGGACCGTCGTGCGCGACCTCGCCTCCACCATGGCCATCGCTGCGCCCGCCATCCTCACCAATCTCGCCACGCCCGTCGGCAATACCTACGCCATGCGGGTCTTCGCGAGCTTTGGCGACGATACCGTCGCGGCCTTCGCCATCATCGACCGCATTGCGCCGGTCGCCTTCGGCGTACTCTTCGCGCTTACGGGCTCAATCGGCCCCATCATCGGCCAGAATTACGGAGCGGGACGTTTCGACCGCATCCGCCGCGCCATGTTCGACTGTTTCGCAGTCTCCGGCGCCTATGTGCTGGTGGTCTGGGTGCTGCTGTGGCTCGCCGGCCCGCTGATCGTCTCGATCTTCGGCGCGGAAGGCGCGACGCGCGAGCTCGTGCTGTTCTTCTGCGCGGTCGGCTCGGCGGCATGGCTGGCGCTCGCAGGCCTCTTCGTCGCCAATGCCGCCTTCAACAATCTCGGCTTCCCAATTCTCGCGACCGTCTTCAACTGGGGCCGGGCGACTTTGGGCACGATCCCCTTCGTCACCTGGGGCGCGCATCGGTGGGGGCCGGAGGGCGGCTATGCCGGCGTGATCGCCGGCGCGGCGGTCTTCGGCACGGCCGCTGTCCTGACCTGCTTCTACGTGACGGCGAAACTGGCGAAACGCGGCGCGTCGAAAGTTTGATCAGTGGAAGATGCGCGGCCGCGTGACCAGCAGGCGGTCGACTGATTTGATGCGTATTTCGAGGACGCGATCCTGACGCTCGAGCATCAGTGGGATTTCCACGCCCGCCGGCCCTTGCGCCCACACGCGCCGCCAGACCTCGCCAAGCGACGTCGGCTTTTCGCCGGCGACCGAGAGAACGATGTCGCCCACCTCGACTCCCGCCTTCTCCGCCGGCCCGTCGTCCGCGACGCCTGCAATCACGATTCGCTCCCCTATCTCCGTTGCATAAACGCCGAGCCACGGACGCGGCGGCTTGTTGGGCCGTCCGAGTTTCACGAGGTCGTCGAGCACAGGCGGCAAAAGATCGATCGGGATCACCATGTTGAGGCTCTGGCTCTGCTTGCCGTCGCCTGTTTCGACCTGCAGCGATGCGATGCCGACCAAGCGGCCGAGTTCATCGATTGCCGCGGCGCCGCCCCAGAAGGGGTGGGCCGGCGCGCTCATGATCGCATCGGAAATCCAGTACTCCCAATAGCCGGCGAATTGCTGCCGCCCGACGCAGTAGGCCGACAGCGTCGATTCCCGCCCGCCGGATCCTGCGATGATCAGCGAGTCGCCCGGCGCAACCTCGCCGCTGACGCCGAGCGGCAGAACAGGTAGATCGAGCGAGGACATTGCCTGCACCAGTCCGAAGCCCGTCTCCTGATCATAGGCCAGCGCCTGGCCTGGAACGACGCGTCCGTCGATCGTGCGCAGCCAGACTTCCTGCGCCTCGATGATGAGATAGCCGACCGTGAGCACGAGGCCAGACTGGCGAATGACAACGCCATGTCCGAGCCGCTCCGTGCCGAGCGATTTTGCGGTGAAGGCGTCGGCGGGCGCAATCGCCTTGACGCTGACTACGCCTGCAAGCGCCCGATCGAGATCGAAGGAAAGGTTCTTCTGTCTCGGTTGCAGTTCGGAAGGGATGGTCGGAACCCGTTCGGCCATTCGCCCCTCGTCAGACCGCGGGCGCGGCGAGTTGCGTCGCCATCATCTGGTGCAGCATGTTCACGGCCTTCAACGGGCGCACCATCACCTTGAAATGGGTGATGCGATCGTCGGCGTTCCACGTGATGATATCAACGCCGTTGATCTTGATGCCGTTGACGATGGTCGCAAACTCCAGGACGCCCGAATTCGGCCCGAACCATTCGCCCACATAGCGGAAATGCTCGTTATTCAAGACGACCAGCGCAGATTCGAGATATTTGGTCGTGATCGTCTTGCCAGCTTGCGGCGTGTGAACGACGGGAGATTCGAACACAACGTCGTCGGCCAGGAGGGCGTCGAGACCGGTCGCATCGCGCGCCTCAGCAAGTTCATGCCATTTCTGGATCGCCCGCGGCCGCATCTCGACACTCCCCGTCATGCCGCGCTCTCGACCGGCGCGATCGCATATTCCATTGCCATCAATTCGTACGAACGCTTGCGCGCCGCATGATCGTATATGGGCGACGTTATCATGATTTCATCAGCCTGCGTGGCGGCCGCCAGCGCGTCTAGTTGCGCTTTCACCGTCGTCGCCGCGCCCACGAACAATTGCCGGCGATGGCTGCGGACAGCCGCGCGCTCGCGATCCGTCATGGTCGCGGCCATCGCCTCCTCGGGGCTCGGCAGCGGGCGATACTCCCCGCGCATGCGCCTCAGCCAGTTGAGATCGGCGCTGGACGCCAGCCGTTCCGCCTCCGCCTCGGTTTCCGCGCTTACCACCGCAACCGCCAGAATTCCATAGGGGGTCGCGCGCCACTGCGAGGGCTGGAAGCGCGCGCGATATGCAGTGAGCGCCGCGGCGGCGTCGTAGCTTGCAAAGTGGTGCGCGAAGGCGAAGCCCATGCCCACCTGCGCGGAAAGTTCGGCGCTGTAGTCGCTGGATCCCAGCAGGAAGATCGGCGGCAACCGCACGTCATTGGGCATGACCGCGATCTTCTTGAAAGGATGATTGGGCGGGAAGTCGCCGGCGTCCCAGAGGAGCAGTTCCTGAAAGCGCTCCAGAAAGTCCTGTTCGGGATCCTGCCCCTGCGTTTGATGACGGCGCAGGGCATAGGATGTCGTCTGGTCCGTGCCCGGCGCGCGGCCGAGGCCGAGGTCGATGCGACCGGGAAAGAACGCCTCGAGCGTCCGGAACCGCTCCGCTACCATGAGCGGGGCATGGTTTGGCAGCATCACCCCGCCTGAACCGACGCGGATGTTTCGGGTGGCCGACGCGATGCGCGCAATGATGACTTCGGGCGCGCTGGAGGCGACGGAAGCCAGGCTGTGATGTTCGGCGACCCAGTAGCGTTCGTAGCCCAGCCGGTCGGCATGGATGGCGAGATCGACGGAATTGGCGAGCGAGGCCGATGGCGGCGTCGCCTCGGTGACGAAGGACAGGTCGAGGACGGACAGGACGGTCATGAGCAGCGCTCCCGGCGCAATTTCGCTTGAATTTACTGGTCATGGAGCAACGCGCAATGTATGGCGCGATTTCCCGCAGGGCGGTCATGCGCCGTGAGCACGAGTTCAAGATAGTGACCTTTTCCGAACAGCATGAGGCAGCCGCCCGATCCAGGCGGCTTGCGGAGACGGCCACCGCACTGGTGGCGGCGCTCGCGGCGGCCGCGCTTCTGTTGGGTTCGGCCGCCTATTATCGTTATCCCCCATTCGCGGCGCGTTTTCTTGCCCGCGCCACCGGCAAGCCCGGCTTCCTGCCGGCGCCGACTGCCGCTGTCGAACGAGTCGACCGCTCCAACTGGCCGCAGCCGCCTTCCAAGATCCCGGCGAGCCTGCAGGCGCCTCTGGTGGAAAACGGCGCGATCATGCGCATCGACGAATTGCGGCAGCGGCCTGCGCTGATGCTCGACGGCGCGACGATCGTCTTCGATCCCGACAAGCCCGCGCGCATCGCCGCATCAAGGCTCACGCTGCGCGATTCGACGCTGGTGACGCGTGGGGCGGACGTCGACATCGAGGTCGAGACGCTGGTGATCGAAAACGGCGAGATTCGCGCGTTTGCGTCCGATGACAAGCCGCTGCAGGGCGCAGGGCGCGACGCCGGCAAGGTGCGCCTGCGCGTGCACGGCAAGATATCCGGCGTGTTGAGGGTCGACCTCGGCGGACAGAACGGCGCTTCCGGCGCGCCGGGCCGCGCCGGCGCCACCGGCCAACAGGGCGGGAAGGGAGCCGACGCCGTTTCCGCTCCCGAACGTTGCGTCGCCCCTGCCGCGTCGGGCGGCGCAGGCAGCCCCGGCGGCAAGGGCGGGGACGGAGGGGACGGCGCGAGCGGCGGCGCAGGCGGTCAATTCACGCTTTTGGCCAAGGATCCGTCAGAAGCAGCCGGTCACATCGACTTCACGGCGGAGGGCGGACGCGGCGGCGCGCCTGGCCAGCCTGGCCCCGGCGGAGAGGGCGGGGCCGGCGGGCCCGGCGGCGCGCCCGCAGGCCTTTGCATGGGCGATGGTCAGCCGGGCCCTCGAGGTCCCTCCGGTCCGAACGGGCAGCCCGGCAAGGCCGGCGCCAATGGCGCCGGCGGCGCGCTACGGACGCTCGGCCTGGACGACAAAGGCTGACCGCTGCTCAAAACGTCTCGATCCACGGCCGCAGGTCGAATTCGTGCGTCCAGGCAGTGCGCGGCTGCGTATGGATCGCCCAGTAGGCGTCCGCGATCGCATGCGGATCGAGAATGCCGTCCTGCTCCTTCAGTTTGTAGCGCTCCGGAAAATTGTCGCGGATGAAGGCCGTGTCGATCGCGCCGTCGATGATTGAATGCGCGACATGCACGCCCTTCGGCCCGAGTTCGCGCGCCATGCTCTGCGCCAATGCGCGCAAGGCGAACTTGGCGCCTGCAAACGCGGAGAAGCCCGAACCGCCGCGCATGCTGGCGGTGGCGCCGGTGAAGATGATCGTGCCGCGCCCCCGCGCGGCCATGGGGATCGACACGTCGCGCCCCATCAGGAAGCCGGAGAAGGCCGCCATTTCCCAGACCTTGCGGTAGACGCGCGACGTCGTCTCGGCGATCGGAAAGCGCACATTGGCGCCGATGTTGAAGATGGCTGCCTCGATCGGCCCGATGTCGCGTTCGACCTTCGCCACCAGCGCGCCCATCTGTTCTTCGTCCCGCGCATCGACCCCGAACGGCTGCGCCTCGAAGCCTTCATCGCGAATGGCGGCGACGAGCGGGTCGAGCTTTTCTGCATGGCGGCGCACCGGACAGGCGACCAGCCCTTCGCGCGCAAACCGCCGCGTGATCGCGCCGCCCGTCGCATCGCCCGCGCCGATCACCAGAACTGCGCCCCTGGCCATGTCTCTCTCCCACTTTCTTTCTAACTGCGGTTCAGCGTAGCATGAGATGGATGCAATTACAGATATCGGGAGAGAAACAGTGAAACGCGCGGAATTCTTCTTCGACTTCGGTTCGCCCGCCTCCTACCTCGCCTATACGCAGATGGACGGCATCGCGGCCCGCACCGGTGCGGAAATCGCGTGGCGGCCGATGCTGCTCGGCGGCGTTTTCAAGGCGACGGGCAACGCTTCGCCAGCCATGGTGCCGGCCAAGGGCAAGTGGATGAACGCCGACCTGCCGCGCTTCGCCCAGCGCTACGGCGTCGCCTACAACCGCAATCCGTTCTTCCCGATCAACACGCTGATGATGATGCGCGGCGCGGCAGCCTACGAGGGAACGCAGCACTTTCGCCCCTACGTCGATGCAATGTTCAAGGCGATGTGGATCGACGCCAAGAACATGAACGACATGCCCACGGCGGCCGGCGTGCTCAAGGCTGCAGGATTCGATCCGCAGGATTTCGTCGCGAAGGCGGAATCGCAGGAGGCCAAGGACAGGCTGAAGTCGACGACGGAGGAAGCGGTCGCCCGCGGCGTGTTCGGCGCACCGACGACCTTTGTTGGCGAGCACATGTTCTTCGGGCCTGTCTCTTATACACATCTCCGAGCCCACGAGACGCTCATGAATCTC
>CAMFKC010000067.1 GCA_945956975.1 uncultured Methylocystaceae bacterium
CTTCGTCGTCAGCGCTTCCTTCAGCGTGTCGCGCAGGCGGCCGACGTCATAGGTTCGATCGAGCTGGCGCACCCATTTGGCGCCGATGCCGCGCACCGCGGTCACGATGGAATTGTTGGTCTTGCGGCGTGGGTTTTTCGCGCGCGAGGAGAGGATGTCCTGTCCGCCCGTGGCGGAGGTGTAGAAATTGTCGATGATGAGGAAGACGCCGTCGTGCTTGTTGAAGACGGCGTTGCCGATGCCGCTGGTCAGGCCATTGTGCCAGAAGCCGCCGTCGCCCATCACCGAGATCGAGCGCTTGCCGGCCTTGACGTTGAAGGCGGACGCCGATGCCGGACCGAGGCCGAAGCCCATGGTCGTTGCGCCGATGTTGAACGGCGGCAGGATCGAGAAGAGGTGGCAGCCGATGTCGGCGGAGACGTGGTGCAGGCCAAGGTCCTGCTCCACGAGTTTCATGGCCGCGAATACCGGGCGCTCGGGGCAGCCGGTGCAGAGGCCCGGCGGGCGCTCGGGCACGGTCTGCTTGAGCTTCTTCACTTCCTCCAGCGCGAAGACCGGCGTCGGGTCCGGCGCTGGCGGGCGATTGCCGAGGAGGCGCGGCTCGCTCTCCTCGAAGAACGTGCGCAGGCCGTTCAGCAGGACCTGCGATGTGTAGTCGCCAGCCATCGGCAAGATGTCCTTGCCGCGCACGCGCGCCGACAGCTTGCGGCGGCGCAGCGCGGTGTTGACGGCCTGCTCGATATATTCCGGCTGGCCTTCCTCGACGACGATGACGTGATCCTTGTCGCGGCAGAAGTCTTCCAGCTCGTCCTCGATGACGGGATAGGTCACGTTCATCACATAGAGCGGCACCTGCGTGCGGCCGTAGGCGTCGCTCAAGCCGAGATATTGGAGCGCGCGGATGACGTTGTTGTACATGCCGCCCTGCAGGACGATGCCGACCCTCGAACCCTGCGGCCCGATGAATTCGTTGAGCCCGTGCTGCTTCACGAAGTCGATGGCCGCGGGAAAGCGCTTGGCGATCTTTTCGCGCTCGTGCTCGTAGGCGGCGGGTGGCAGGACGATGCGGCCGAGATCGCGAACGGGATTTTCCAGCGCGTCCTTGATGGTGAATGACGGCTTGACGTTGTTCCTGGTCTTGAAGGAGCCGTGCATGTGGCAGGCGCGCACGCGCACTTCCAGCATTACCGGCGTGTTGGAGGCTTCGGAGAGTTCGAAGCCTTTCTCGATCATGTTGACGATGCATTCGTGATCCGGGCGGGGATCCAGCAGCCAGATCTGCGATTTCATCGCGAAGGCGTGGGTGCGCTCCTGCATGATAGAGGAGCCTTCGCCGTAATCCTCGCCGACGATGATCATGGCGCCGCCGGTGACGCCGCCGGACGCGAGATTGGCGAGCGCGTCGGACGCCACATTGGTGCCGACGGTCGACTTCCACGCGACCGCGCCGCGCAGCGGATACATGACGGAGGCCGACAGCATGGCGGCGGCGGCGGCCTCGTTGGCGGAGCTTTGGAAGACGATTCCGAGTTCGTCGAGCACGTCCTTGGCGTCGCCGAGCACGTCGATGAGATGCGAGATGGGCGAGCCGGGATAGCCGCCGACATAGGAGACGCCGGATTGCAGCAGCGCCTTGGTGATGGCGAGAATGCCTTCGCCGCGGAACGTGTCGCCGTCGCCGAGCCTGAGGTCCTCGACTTCGCGTGCGAAAGAGCGTTCGGCCATGGCGCTTCTCCAGATGTATGGAAATGCATATATCTGGATGCAGGCGGGGTCAATTAGGGGAGGGCCGTCAATCCCCGGGACCTCATCCTGAGGAGCCCGCAAAGCGGGCGTCTCGAAGGATGGCCGAGGCGAGCATTGCCGGCTTTGCCATCCTTCGAGACGCGCCTGCGGCGCTCCTCAGGATGAGGACTCGGTGCGCGCAGCGTAGCAAGGGCGTTGACGCGCTAATTATCTTACAACTAAGATAATCATATCCAAGACGAGGACGGCTTCATGTGGCGACCCCCGCAACGCATCCAGTTCGAGCCGAAGCCCGGCCGCATCCCCAGCGTTGCCGAGGCCGCGGCCTCGCGGCTGTTTTCGCCGGTGAAGGTAGGCGCAATCGAACTCGAACAGCGCACCTGGGTGCCGGCCATGGTGCCGTGGCGCGCGTCGGACGAGGGCTATGTCACCGACGACGTCGTGGACTGGTACTGCCGGTTCGCGCGCGGGCGGCCGGGCGCCATCGTCATCGAGGCGACGGGCATTCGCGACGTGCCGAGCGGGCCGCTGCTGCGGATCGGGCATGATCGCTTCCTGCCCGGTCTCAAGCGCCTGACGAAGGCGGTGCGCGAGGCGAGCGGCGGGCATACGAAGCTGCTCATCCAGATCATCGACTTCCTGTCGATCCGCCGCCGGCCGGATCGCACGAAGTTCTTCCAGCAGTTCTTGCGCGTAACGGATGCGCATCGCGCCGCTCTCGGCGGGCCGGGCATGAGCGACGCGGATGTGCGGGAGAAGCTGGCGATGCTGTCGGAGGAAAAGCTCGTCGCCATCCTCTCGGCCCGCGAGATGGAGGCGCTCCGCTTCGGCCAGCGCGAGCGTGTGACGGATGTCGAGCTTCCGCAGATCCGAGACCTGCCGCAGATGCTGCCGGATCTCTTTTCCGCGGCGGCGCACCGCGCCAAGAACGCAGGCTTCGACGGTGTCGAGTTGCACTATGCGCACGCCTATACGATGGCTTCGTTCCTCTCGCGGACGAACACGCGCGAAGATGGCTATGGCGGCTCGCTCGAAGGACGCGCGCGCCTGCCGCTGGAAGTGATCGTGGCCGTGCGGCAAAAGGTCGGCGCGGACTACACGCTTGGCTGCCGCTTCCTTGCGGAAGAATGCATCGAGGGCGGCAGCACGGTGGAGGATGCGGCTTACTTCGGCGTACAGTTCGCGCGCGCTGGTCTCGATTTTCTCTCGACGTCGCGCGGCGGCAAGTTCGACGACGCCAAGCAGCCGGGCGTGGGGCAGGCCGCCTATCCCTACACGGGACCCAGCGGCTACGAATGCATGCCGCAATACATTTCCGACGAGAAGGGCCCGTTCGGCCGCAATGTGCAGGCGACTTCCGCCATCCGCCGCGCGGTTCGCGAAGCGGGTTTCGATACGCCCGTGGTCTGCACGGGCGGCGTGCACAATTTCGACATGGCGGAGAAGATGCTCGCCGACGGCGTCTGCGACATCGTCGGCTCGGCGCGGCAATCGCTTGCCGATCCCGACTGGACGCTCAAACTCGCGCGCGGCGCTGGCGCGCAGGTGCGGCTCTGCGAGTTCACCAATTATTGCGAAGGGCTCGACCAGAAGCACAAGGCCGTCACCTGCCAGCTCTGGGACAAGATTGACCTCAAGGCGCCCGGCGTGAAGCTGACGGCGGACGGCAAGCGCCGCCTCACGCCGCCGGAATGGACGCAAGGCTGATGGCGCGGGCGGCACGGCGCGCGACCGTCGAACTGGTCGCAGGCAGCGACCTCGAAACACGGGGCGCGGATGCGCGGCATGGCGACCTGCGGCTGTGGCTGCGCATCCTCACCATCCACAAGCTCATCAACAACGAGGTGCGCAGGCGCCTGCGCGAAGAATTCGGCATGAGCCTGTCGCGCTTCGACCTGCTGGCGCAGCTCGACGGCAAGCCCGAGGGCATGCGCATGGGCGAATTGTCGAAGCGCCTGATGGTGACGACAGGCAATATCACGGGACTGGTGGACGAGCTCGTTGCAGAAGGGCTGGTGCAGCGCCTGCCCGATCCCACCAACCGCCGCGCAAGCCTCGCGGCCATGACGCCGAAGGGCCGAAAGGCCTTTGCCGCGGCGGCCAAGGCCAACGAGAGCTGGATCGCGGAAATGTTTTCCGGTCTCACGGCGGCGGAGAAGGCCGCCATGTTCGATATGCTCGGCCGCCAGAAGGCTGACATAGCGTCGCGTTTGCAAGATGCTGGCGCGCAGGAATCCAGACCAGACAAGAAGCTCAAGGGAGTCGCCCGGTGAAGAAGTTCAAGGCAGCAGATTACGTCGCCACCAATTTCAAATGGGAGGTCGCGAACAAGGTCGGAACGATCACGCTCAACCGTCCGGAGCGGAAGAACCCGCTGACCTTCGAGAGCTACAACGAGCTTCGCGATCTCTTCCGCAACCTCAGCCATGCCGACGATGTGAAAGCGGTCGTCGTCACCGGCGCTGGCGGCAATTTCTGCTCGGGCGGCGACGTGCACGAGATTATCGGCCCGCTGGTGAAGATGCAGGAAGAAGACGACATGGCGGGCCTGCTCGCCTTCACGCGCATGACCGGCGATCTAGTGAAGGCGATGCGCCATTGCCCGCAGCCGGTGATCTCCGCGATCGACGGCATCTGCGCGGGCGCGGGCGCGATCATCGCCATGGCGTCGGACATGCGCATCGGCACGCCGCGCGCGAAAACGGCCTTCCTGTTCGTGCGCGTGGGCCTTGCAGGCGCCGACATGGGCGCCTGTGCGATCCTGCCGCGCATCATCGGGCAGGGGCGGGCGTCGGAACTGCTCTACACCGGCCGCGTGATGAATGCGGAGGAGGGCGACAAGTGGGGCTTCTTCAACCGCCTCGTTGCGCCCGAAGCCGTGCTGGCCGATGCGCAGGCGCTGGCGCAGGAGATCGCCAGCGGGCCGACCTTCGCCAACGCCATGACCAAGACCTGCCTGCATCAGGAATGGGCGATGGACGTGGATTCCGCCATCGAGGCCGAGGCGCAGGCGCAGGCGATCTGCATGCAGACGAGGGACTATGGCCGCGCCTATCGGGCCTTCGTGGCCAAGGGCAAGCCGGTGTTCGAGGGCAATTGAACGGCGGCGGCCGGCGGGTTTCGGACCGTCGGCCGTATCAACGAAAATGTGAACACTGACGATTATTGATTTTTATCAGTCGCTACTTCATATTCGGCTCCGGAACAGGAGCCGCCCATGCCCCGTATCGGCGCAAAGACGCGTAACGCACTGATCATCATCGGCCTTCTGGCTGGCGCCGGTGGCGCGGCCGCGGTGGTGGCCCAGGGCCATGGTCCGGTCGCCGAGACAGCCAGGCCCGGCCCGGTTGCCGGCCGGCCGGTCATGACAACAGTCGTCCACTACGCCCCGGAGCAGCCGAGCCGCATGTTCATGGCGACGATCCGGCCCCGCGTGGAGGCCGACCAGGGTTTCCGCGTCGCCGGCAAGGTGGCCGTGCGGCTGGTCGAGGCCGGCCGCAGCGTTAAGGCTGGCGAGGCGCTCGCCAGGCTCGACGATGCCGATCTCCGGCTCCAGAAGGAACAGGCGGAAGCCGAACTCGCGGCGTCCAAGGTGGCGATGGAGCAGACCTCCGCCGACGAGGCGCGCGGCGCCGATCTCCACGCCAAGGGCTGGACGGCCCGGGCCGTCTACGATCGCCAGCGCGCCGCCGCGGAAGAGGCGCGCGGGCGCAACCGCCGCGCCCAGCGCGCGGTCGAACTCGCGACCAACGCGCTCGACTACGCGACCCTGCGCGCGGATTCCGATGGAATCGTCACCGCGACCCTGATCGAACCCGGCCAGGTTGTCTCCGCCGGCCAGCCGGCGATCCGGGTGGCGCGCAAGGGTGAGAAGGAAGCGGCGGTCGCACTGCCGGAATCGTTCGTCTCGCGCGCGCGCGACGGCGCAGCCAGCGTCACGCTGTGGTCGGCGCCCGGCAAGACCTATCGCGCGACCTTGCGGGAACTGAGCCCGGTCGCCGACAGCGCCACGCGCACCTTTGCGGCGCGCTTCTCGCTTCCCGACGCCGACGAGCGCGTCGCGCTCGGCATGAGCGCGACGCTGACGATCGCGGCGCCTGCGTCCGACAAGGTCGCGCGCGTGCCCTCCGCCGCGCTGTTCGACCAGGGCAAGGGGCCGTCGCTTTGGACCGTGGACGAGGCGGGCGTGACGGCGCTCAAGCCGGTGACCGTGCTGCGCTACGAAGGCGCGGAGGCGCTGGTGACGGCCGGCGTCGCCGACGGCGAGCGCATCGTCACGCTGGGCGTGCAGAAGCTCGCCGCGGGCGAGAAGGTCCGCCCGATCACGCAGCTCTCTTTCTGAGGCCGCCATGCGTCGTCTCAATCTTTCGGAATGGGCGGTCACGCATCAGGCGCTGACGCTCTTCCTCATCATCGCGACGCTCGTCGCCGGCGCCTCCTCCTACATGCGGCTCGGCCGCGCGGAGGATCCGAGCTTCACCATCAAGAACGCCAACATCACCGCCATCTGGCCGGGCGCGAGCGCGCGGGAGATGCAGGACCAGGTGGCCGACCGCATCGAGAAGAAGCTGCAGGAGCTTCCCTATTTCGATCGCGTGCAGACCTATACGAAGCCGTCCTTCACGGCGATGCAGCTCGCGTTCAAGGACACGACGCCGCCCTCGCAGGTCCCGTGGCTCTTCTACCTCGTTCGCAAGAAGCTGAACGACATCCGCAGCGAATTGCCGGCCAACCTGATCGGGCCCGACGTCAACGACGAATTCGGCGATGTCGATTCCGTGCAGTACATGATCACCGGCGAGGGCGCGGATTACGCGCAGCTCAAGACCGTCGCCGAAAACCTGCGCCAGCGTCTGCTCAAGGCGCCTGATGTCGTGAAGGTGAACGTCTACGGCGCGCAGGACCAGCGCATCTTCGTCGAATTCAGCCAGGCCAAGCTCGCCAATCTCGGCGTGACGCCGCAGGCGATTTTCGATTCCCTCGCCAAGCAGAATGCGGTCGCAGCCTCCGGCGTCTTCGAGACGCAGGCCAATCGCATTCCCGTGCGCATTTCCGGCTCGCTGACCGGCGCCGCCGCCGTGGCCGAAACGCCTGTCGAGGCGGGCGGTCGCGTGTTCCGGCTCGGCGACGTCGCCGATGTGACGGCCGGGTTCAAGGACCCGCCCGACTTTCTCGTGCGCTACGGCGGCAAGCCGGCGCTCGCGGTCGGCGTCGTCATGGCCAAGGGCGGCAATATCCTCACGCTGGGCGAGACGCTGAAAGGCGTGATGGCGGAGGTGCGCGCGGCGACGCCCGTGGGCATAGAATACACGCAGATCGCGGACCAGCCAAAGGTCGTGGAACATGCGGTCGGCGAGTTCACGCGCTCCTTCATCGAGGCGCTGGTGATCGTGCTCGCCGTCAGCTTTCTGTCGCTGGGCCTGCGCACCGGCATCGTCGTTGCGCTGTCCGTGCCGCTGGTGCTGTCGGTCGTCTTCGTCGTCATGAACATCATGGGGCTCGACCTGCAGCGCATCACGCTCGGCGCGCTCATCATCGCGCTCGGTCTCCTGGTCGACGACGCCATCATCGCCGTGGAATCCATGGTGGTGAAAATGGAGCAGGGCGTCGACCGGATGAAGGCGGCGACTTTCGCCTGGGATTCGACCGCCTTTCCCATGCTCACCGGCACGCTGGTGACGGCGGCGGGCTTCCTGCCAGTCGGCTTTGCGCCTTCGACCTCGGGCGAATATGCGGGCGGCATCTTCTGGGTTGTCGGGATTGCGCTGGTCGCGTCCTGGTTCGTCGCCGTGGTGTTCACGCCCTATCTCGGCGTGAAGCTGCTGCCGAGCTTTGAAGGCAAGCAGGCGCATGACGAAGAGGCGATCTATCACACGCGCTCCTATCGCGCGCTGCGCCGCCTGGTTGCCTGGTCGGTCGACAATCGCATCAAGGTCGTGTCGGTGGTCGGCGGCCTGATGGTCGTGGCGGCCGTCGGCTACACGCATGTGCCCAAGCAATTCTTCCCGATCTCGGATCGCACCGAGCTCTTCTTCCAGATGCGCATGCCCGAAGGCACGGCCATTGGCGTGACGCAGAAGACCGCCGAGAAGGCCGAGAAGATGCTCGCGGGCGATCCCGACATCGCGCATTTCTCGACCTATATCGGCCAGGGCTCGCCGCGCTTCTGGCTCGGCCTCAATCCGCAATTGCCGAACGAGTCCTTCGCCGAAATCGTCGTCTTCACCAAGGATGTTAAAGGGCGCGAGCGCGTGAAGGCGCGGCTCGAGACGGCGATAGGCGAGGGCGCGCTGTCGGAAGCCCGTGTGCGCGTCGATCGCTTCGCCTTCGGTCCGCCCGTGGGATTTCCCGTGCAGTTCCGCGTGATGGGGCCGGACGCCATGCAGGTGCGCGAGACGGCCTATCGCGTGCGCGAGATCATGCGCGCCGATCCCGCCGTGCGCGATCCGCATCTCGACTGGAACGAGCGCACGCCCTCCGTGCGCCTGGTGCTCGACCAGGACCGCGCCCGCGCGCTCGGCCTGACGCCGCAGGACATCGCCAATTCGCTGCAGATGCTGGTGTCCGGCGCCACGGTCACGACGGTGCGCGACGGCGTCGAGAAGGTGGACGTGGTCGCCCGCGCGGTGAAATCCGAGCGCGCCGATCTCGGCCATCTCGGCGATCTCACCATCACCACGCGTTCTGGCGCCGCCGTGCCGGTCTCGCAGGTCGCGAGAATAGTCTACGAACACGAGGATGCGATCCTGTGGCGGCGCAGCCGCGACACGTCGATGACCGTGCGCGCCGACGTGATCGACGGCGTGCAGCCGCCGGATGTGTCCACGCGCATCTGGCCGCAGCTCGCGCAGATCCGCGCCAGTCTGCCGCCGGGCTATCGCATCGAGATGGGC
>CAMFKC010000068.1 GCA_945956975.1 uncultured Methylocystaceae bacterium
GGCCGTCGCCGACGACGCGGTGATACCATTCCCAGGCTTCCGGATTGATCGGCTCGCCGACCGAACCAAGCAGACGCAGCGACTTGCGCGAGGTCTTCTTCACCGGCTCCTCGCCCGCGCCCATCAGCGAGCGGATCGCGGTCGGCGCGGTGTAGAAGATGTTGACCTTGTGCTTGTCGACCACCTCCCAGAAGCGGGAGATCGACGGATAGTTCGGGATGCCCTCGAACATCAGGGTCGTCGCGCCGTTGGCGAGCGGGCCATAGACGATGTAGCTGTGGCCGGTCACCCAGCCCACGTCCGCCGTGCACCAGTAGATGTCGCCCTCGTGATAGTCGAAGACGTATTGATGCGTCATCGAGGCGTAAACGAGATAGCCGCCGGTCGTGTGCACCACGCCCTTCGGCGCGCCGGTGGAGCCCGACGTGTAGAGCATGAACAGCGGGTCTTCCGCGTTCATCTCGACAGGCGGGCAATCGGCCGACACCTTGGCGATCTCGTCGCCGTACCAGACGTCGCGGCCTTCCACCCAATCGACCTTGCCGCCGGTGCGCTTGACGACGACCATCGTCTCCACGCATCCCGCGCGCTTGATCGCCTCGTCGGCGTTGACCTTCAGCGGCACCTTGCGGCCGCCGCGCAGGCCTTCATCCGCCGTGATGACCAGCTTGGACTTGCAGCCCTCGATGCGGGCGGCGAGCGAGTCCGGCGAGAAGCCGCCGAACACGATCGAATGCACCGCGCCGATGCGCGCGCAGGCGAGCATGGCGTAGGCGGCTTCGGGGATCATCGGCAGGTAGATGGTGACCGTGTCGCCCTTGCCCACGCCATGCGCCTTGAAGACGTTGGCGAGCTTCGAGACGCGCTCGTGCAGCTGCTTGTAGGTGATGTGTTCGGATTCGTCGGGGTTGTCGCCTTCCCAGATGATCGCGACCTGGTCGCCGCGCTTGGCGAGGTGGCGGTCGATGCAGTTCATCGACACGTTGGTCGTGCCGTCCTCGAACCACTTGATCGAGACGTTCGCGGGATCGTAGCTCGTGTTCTTCACCTTGGTGAAGGGCTTGATCCAGTCGATGCGCTTGCCGTGCTCGGCCCAGAAGCCCTCGGGGTCCTTCACGGAGCGGGCGTACATTTCCTCGTACTTGGCCTGGTCGACATAGGCGCGCTTCTTCCACTCGTCGCTGACGGCGTAGACCTTCTCAGACATTGCGTCCTCCCACGGGCGCACGGGATTGAGCCTCCCGGCGCTTTAAAAATCAGCGGGATTATGCGTCAGCGGAGGGGCCGGTCACAAGGCGAGCAGGGTCGAACTTTGGGCTTGCGACCTTCGGCCTATTGCCAGCGGAACTACTGGCATTCCTTGCGGATGCGCGCCAAAGCGTCGCTGATCCCGGCCAGCGAATAGGTGTCGGTCGAGGCGTGGCCCTTGGTGGAGGACGCTTTCACGACGAGCTTAGAGCCGCGCTTCAGCGCCTCGACGAACTTGCCTTCCTCGGCCGGATTCTTGAGCCAGGCGTTGGAGCCTTTGGCGACAAGCTGGAACGCCGTGCCGCCGATGTCGGCGGAGGGCTCGGACCCGTCCTTCATGGCGAAGCCCATGATGACCGACACTTCGTTCGTCACGTTTTCCGCCGGGCGGTTCGAGATGAACACATAGGCGTCGTCGCGCTTGAGGCTGGCGGGCGCGCGCTCCTTGGGCCGGGCGAGCGTGTAGCACGTCTTCGACTTGCCGGCGGTGGTGAACACGTCCCATTCGCCGAACCGCCCGACCGGCGTGGATTTTCCGCCCTTGCCATCGGACTTCTTCGACTTCTCCTCGCCCTTGTCCGCCTTGCCCTTCGCGGGATGCTTGGCGTCGGCCTTCTCCTTGGCCTGTGCGCTCGAGAGCGCGCACAGGGACATGCCGCCCGGCGCCGATGCGGACAGTCCGAGAGCGAAGGAAAGGGCGACCAGCGCCGGAACGGCGCGCTGCGGCAATCGAATCATGTGCCGATAATATCCATTTTGTTGCGGAACGGCGACGCGGCGGGGGACGCCTATGGAAGAGGCCGATCGCGGCGAAATTCCGGCCATGCGCCTGACCGGGCTGTGGCGCATCGCACTTTCGCCGGGCGGCGCCAGCGGTTAAGGTCGCCGCCATTCCACGGAGCAGACCATGGCCTTGAATTTTTCCCGTCTCCGCGCCGCCTTCGCCGCCCTCGCGCTCGGCCTCTCGGTCGCCGGCTGCGGCTACAACACCATTCCGACGGCCGAGGAAAACGCCAAGGCCAAGTGGGCGGATGTCCAGAACCAGTACCAGCGCCGCGCGGACCTGATCCCCAACCTCGTCGCCACCGTGCAGGGCTATGCCAAGCAGGAGAAGGACGTGCTGACCTCGGTCATCGAGGCGCGCTCCAAGGCGACATCGGTCAAGATCGACGCCTCGCAACTCACCGATCCCGAGAAGGTCAAGCAGTTTCAGGACGCTCAGAACCAGCTTTCCGGCGCGCTCGGCCGGCTGATCGCGGTGTCGGAGGCCTATCCCGACCTCAAGTCCAACCAGAACTTCCTCGCCCTGCAATCGCAGCTCGAGGGCACCGAGAACCGGATCGCCGTAGCGCGGCGCGACTATGTGTCGGCCGTGCGCGACTACAACCTGACGCTCTCGACCTTCCCCTCGATCATCTGGGCCAAGACGATCTTCTCCGGCAACAAGCCGATGGCGACTTTCACGGCGGCCGAAGGCGCCGACAAGCCGCCGCAGGTGAAGTTCTAGCATGGAACGCGAGCCTTCCGGCTCGCATCAGGCCAAAGCCAGAATGACCGCCGCGTCGGCGCCCATACGACCCTATCAAGCGATTGCGAGCCTGAAGGCTCGCGGTCCAGCCGCTCTCGCAACGGCGCTGATCGTCGCCCTCTTCGCCACGATGGCCTTCGCGGCTCTCTCCTTCCCGCCCCTCACCGGCCGCATCGTCGACCAGGCGAACATCATCCCGGCCGCCACGCGGTCGCAGATCGAGACCAAGCTCGCCAGCCTCGAGGACAAGTCGGGCATCCAGCTCGTGGTCGCGACAGTGCCCTCGCTGCAAGACAGCGACATCGAGACCTTCGCCAACGAGCTCGCCCGCGCCTGGAAGCTGGGCGAGGCGAAAAAGAACAACGGCCTGCTGCTGCTCGTCGCGCCGAAGGAGCGCAAGGTGCGCATCGAGGTCGGCTACGGCCTCGAGGGCACGATGACCGACGCGCTGTCGAGCGTCATCATCCAGAGCGCCATCATCCCGAAATTCCGCGCCAACGACTACGCGGGCGGGATCGCGGCGGGCGTCGACGCGATCATCGACGCGCTGACCGTCGATTCCGCGGAATGGCAGAAGAAGGCGAAGGTCCGCGTCGACCAGCAGCCCGATTTCATCGACCAGATCCTGCCCTTCGTCATCTTCCTGCTCTTCGTCTTCATCCTGATCTCGATGATCCGAAACGCCCGCGGCAACAGCGGCCGATGGGTGCGGCGCGGCAACCAGACGATCTTCATCCCCTCGGGGCCCAGCAACTGGAGCAGCGGCGGCAGCTGGGGCAGCGGCTCGTCCAGCGGCGGCGATTTCGGCGGGTTCTCGGGCGGCGGCGGATCGTTCGGCGGCGGCGGCGCGTCGGGGAGTTGGTGATGATCACGGACGGCGCCCCCATCACCGAGCAAGACCGCGCACGCATCGCCGCCGCGATCCATGCCGCCGAACAGAGGACGGCGGGCGACATCGTCTGCGTCCTCATGCGCTCGTCGTCGTCCTATTCCTACGCGCCTCTCCTGTGGGCGTCTTTCGTCGCGCTGCTTTCGCCCTGGGCTCTGGTCGCGGCGACCCAGCTCAGCGTGACCCGCATCCTCGCGCTGCAGGTCGCGATCTTCTTCGTCGTCGGGCTGGCCCTCATGTATCCGCCGCTGCGCATGGCGCTCGTGCCGCGCGCGATCAAGCGCACGCGCGCCCACCGCGCCGGCATGGAGCAGTTTTTCGCTCGCGGCGTCGCGCAGACCAAGAACCGCATGGGCGTGATGATCTTCGTCTCGCTCGCCGAACATTACGCTCATGTCGTCGCCGACGACGGCATCGCGTCGCGCGTCGATCACATGGTGTGGCGCACGACGGTGGACGCGCTGACCACGCATATCGGGCAGGGCCGCGTCGCCGACGGGTTCATCGCCGCCATCGAGCTGTGCGGGAACGTGATGGCCGAAATCGCGCCCGCCGACGGGACAGGCCACACGCTGCCCGACAGGATCTACGTTCTCTGAGCGCTGGACTAATTGGCTTTCGCTGCGCCGAGAATGGCGCCGGGCCTGTCGGCCGCGCCCGCCTGGACGAGCGCGACGTAATGCATGTCGGCGCCGGCCGGCGCCGCCGTCTCGAAATGCGCCGAGGCGCCGGAATAATCGCCGAGCCGCGTCATCTTGCGCACGACATTCGTGTAGGTGAGCGTACGGCCTGCATTCTCGCCGCGTGCGACGGCGACTGTGGCGGAGGGCTCGACTTCGAGCAGCCATACGGTCGCCGTCCTGCCCGCGCCCGCGCCGACATCGACCGTCGCCCGCCCGTTCGCCACTTTCGCGGAGACGTCGAGGCTCAGCGCGCCTTTGGCGCCACGGTCCTCCTGAAGCGTCCTGGAGATTGCGTCCTTGTCGGCGCCGACGACATGGGCGATGCCGTCGATGACGGCCTGCGGCGTATAGACCTGCCCGTCGCCACGCGCCGTCGCATAGGCCTTCTGGCGCGCGGTGCATTGCGGCAGCGCGAGCGTGTCCTTCCACCCGATGTAATCCCAGTAATCGACCGGCAGCGACAGCACGACGAGGGAGGGATCGCGCGCGAGGTCGCCGAGCACGCGGTCGGCCGGCGGACAGGACGAGCAGCCCTGGCTGGTGAAGAGCTCGACGACGCCGCGCGGCCTGTCTCCCGCTGAAGCGGAGGTGGCGGCGAGGAGGGCGGCGAGGGCGGCGATGGTGGGCAAGCGCATGGAATTTCTCGTGTCGGAGAAAGGCTTACGCTCGGCTTTCGACACGAACCAGTCACAAAGCGGTGAGGCCGCCGGACCGGCCCTCAGCGGCCGCGCAGCGCGTTGAGGACCTTCATGCCTGGCCGGCCGCGCTGCGGCATGCCGATCTGCGCCTCGATCTGCATGATCGCGGCGCGCGTCTTGGCGCCGACCGCGCCGTCGGGCTCGCCGACATCGTAGCCGCGGGCGATCAGCAGGCGCTGCAATTCGCGCCGCTCGTTGCGCGACAGGCCGAGGTCGTCGGTGGGCCATTCGCCCTGCACGCCCGGCCTGCCCTTCAGTTTGTCGCTCAGGATCGAGATGGCGAGCGCATAGGCGTCCGAGCCATTGTAGGAATAGGCCGCGTCGTAGTTCTTGAACACGAGAAAGCCCGGCCCGCCCTTGCCGGCGGGCAGCAGCAGGCCGGCGGCGCCGGCGCCCGACAGTCCACCGCCGCCGATCTTGCGGATGCCGTGCCCCTCCCAATAGGAGACCGGATGCTTGCCGGTGCGGCCCGAAGGGCCGGAATAGCCGGCAGGCACCTGAACCTCGTACCCCCAGGAGGCGCCGCTGATCCAGCCGGACTTGCGCAGATAGTTCGCTGTCGAATGCAGCGCGTCCGGCACGGAATTGACGAGGTCGCTGCGTCCGTCGCCGTCGCCGTCGACGCCGAGCCGCAGATAGGTGGACGGCATGAATTGCGTGTGGCCGAAGGCGCCCGCCCATGAGCCCCAGAGGTCTTCGGCCTCGAGATCGCCGCGCTGCATGATCTTCAGCGTCGACATCAGCTCGCCGCGGAAATAGGCCTGCCGGCGATCGGCCATGCAGACCAGCGTGGAGAGCGCCTGCGGCAGGTAGAACTTCTTGGCCGCCTTGCCGAAATCCGATTCGACGCCCCAGACGGCCGCGATGGCGTAGCGATCGACCCCGTATTTCGCTTCCGCCGAGGCGAGCGCGCTCGCGTACTGCCGCATCGCGGCCTTGCCGTCGGCCACCTTCTCGTCGTCGGTCAGCGCGGCGAGATAGTCCCAGATCGGAGTCTTGAACTCCGGCTGGTTGTTCATGAGTTCGAGGACCTTGGGCTCCGGCGTCACGCCCTTGAAGGCGGCGTCGAAGGTCGCGCCCGAAATGCCTTGCTGGGCGGCCTGCGACCGCAGCCCCGCGACGCAGGAGGAAAAATCGGCGGAAGCGGGCGTGGCCGCGCCGAAGGCGGCGACAGCGATGAGGACATGCGCGGCTTTCATGCGCGGAAAACTAGCGCGCGGCCATTAACGCGTCATTAACGTTGCTGAAGCCTTGCCGTAGTCGCCGCGCGGCGCTTACGATCCCCTCATGCTTGCCGCCAGGCTCTTCGACCCGCTCGCGACCGCCGCGCGAAAAGTGGCGGCTCACGCTCTGGACGTCGTCTATCCCCCCGTCTGCATCGCCTGCCGCCGCGCCACGGAAAGCCATTTCGGCCTTTGCCCGGAGTGCTGGGCGCAGATGCGTTTTATCGAGAAGCCTTTTTGCGAGCGGCTGGGAACGCCCTTCGAGGTCGATCTGGGCCAGCCCGGCCTGCTCTCGCCGGAAGCCATCGCCAACCCCCCGGTCTTCGCGCGCGCAAGGTCGGTCGCGAAATTCGACGACGGACCCGCCCGGCTGATCGTGCACCGCCTCAAATACTACGACCGCCTGGAGATCGCCCGGCCGGTTGGGCGCTGGATGGCGCGGGCGGGCGCGGAGCTGCTGGACGAGTGCGACCTTCTGGTTCCCGTGCCGATGCACCGGCTGCGGCTGATCGGCCGCAAGCACAACCAGGCGGCGCTGCTGGCGGGCGCCGTCTCGCGGGAGACGGGGGTCCCCGCCGAGATGCGGGCGCTCGACCGCGTGAAGACGACGCCGCCGCAGGTCGGCCTCTCCAAGGCCCAACGCGCGACCAACCTGCAGGGCGCCTTCCGCATCAGCGAGGCCGGCAAGCTCGCCGTGCTCGACAAGCGCATCGTGCTGATCGACGACGTCATGACGTCGGGCGCCACCCTCAACGCCGCCGCCCGCACGCTCCTGCGCGCCGGCGCGAAACGCGTGGACGCCCTGACCTTCGCGCGGGTTGTGACAGGGGGATGAAATCCCATATAAGCGCTGCGGATTAAGGGACGTCCCATGCAGCCGATCACGATCTACACGACCTCCATGTGCCCCTATTGCCACGCGGCCAAGGACCTCCTGCGCAAGAAGGGCGCGAATTTCGACGAGATTTCCGTCGACGGCGACCGCGAGGGCCGCGCCGCCATGTCCGCGCGCGCGGGCGGGCGCACCAGCGTGCCGCAGATCTTCATCGGCGCGACGCATGTCGGCGGCTGCGACGATCTCTACGACCTCGAATCCGACGGCAAGCTCGACGCGCTTCTGGCCGGCTGAGATGATCCGCTACGCGCTGGTCTGCGACGAGGCCCACGAATTCGAAAGCTGGTTCGCCAGCGCCGGCGCCTATGACGAACAGGCGCGCCGCGGCTTCGTGACCTGCCCATTCTGCAACTCGCCGCGCGTAGCTAAGGCGATCATGGCGCCCAACGTCGCGCGCCGCGATCGCGAGGATTCGGTCACAGCGCCCGCGCCCGCCGCCGTGCAGCCGTCGCAAGGCGCGCCGTCCCAGGACATGCTGCTGGTCGATTCCAAGATGGCCGAAGTGCGCGCGATGGTTCGCGCCTTGCGCGAAAAGATCATGGAGCACACGACCGACGTCGGCGCCGCCTTCCCCGAGGAAGCGCGCAGGATTCACGACGGCGACGCCGAAGCCCGCCCGATCCGCGGCCAGGCAAGCTGGGAAGAAGCCCGCGCGCTGATCGAGGACGGCGTGGAGATCATGCCGATTCCGCCCTCACCGGACGAGCGGAACTGAGCGACCGGACCAGGCAGCCGAACTTCGGAATTCGATGTGGCGGCCAGGCCGATGGCGGGCTGGATTCTATCTTGTCAAAATAAACGTCGCATCCGGGGTCGTCCGTGTGCGATTTTCTTTCCTGAACCACATCTGCCCGTTCAGTGTGCGGCCTTGGTCATAAGTGGCGACGGCGATAAAGCCGGAACCATCATCGATATTGTAGGCGCCATTGCTGAACGAGAACGGCTGGACTCGGCACGGGTTCGAGTCGATGCAGATCTTCGCGCGATTGTTTGGCATCAGTTCAAGCGTGGCGTTTACGCGCTTGCGCACCGTGACGTCTTGCGGTCCGGGAGGCGGCGGGGCCGGACCGCCGCCAAAATTGAACACGAGCGGACGCACCCACGACCAGACGCCCGACCATTTGGAAATTTGGGATTGGGCTTTCACCGGCGATTGCGGCTGCGGGGCCGCCGCATTCGCCTTCAGGCATGCGCGCAATTCCGCAATTGCCTTCGCGATGTCGCCTGAGAAGGCGACTGAGCCCGTCAGAACGCCGCGGGGTCCCGAGACGCGCCATTGGTAGCCGCGGGCCCGAGTGAGAGGCGTGTATTGTCCGTCATCGATGTAGAGCATCAGCCGACCGGCGACATTCGCATCGATCGGCTCCGCATTGCCCCCGATGACGATCGACGCGCGGCCTTCCTTGTAGGCGCCCTGCGGAAGACCCGCGGGCGCGGGCACGGACACATATGATCGTCCCTTGCTGT
>CAMFKC010000069.1 GCA_945956975.1 uncultured Methylocystaceae bacterium
GCCTTACTCCGTCGTGGTCTCCGGCAATGTGCCCGGCAAGCCGCTGCCCGGCGAAAACTGGGGCCCGTCGACCTATTGCGCGGTCATCGTGAAGACGGTCGACGCGCAGACGCGCTCCAAGACGTGCATCAACGAATTGTTGCGCGACTGATGGCGGAGCCAACGGAGCCGTCGGCGGGCTTCCGCTTCCTCTATCGGACCGACAAGGGCCGCATCGATCGCGCGGGCTGGCTGCGCGGCGCCGCGCCTTTGGCGCTGCTGTTCGCGGTCACGACGGCGATCATGTTGGCGCTGCTGCCGTGGTCGAACAGGCCGCTGACCGAGCGCGCCTTCTACGATCCCGCCGCGCTTGCCGCCAACACCTACATACTCGTCTACGCCGCCCTGACGATTTTCGCGGCGATCTCATGGGTCAACCTCGGCGCCAAGCGCTTTCGCGATCGTGGCCGCCCCGCGCCCCTCGCGCTCGCCATGCTGGTGGCGGGCGCCGCTGCGTGGCTGCAGCCGCGGGTTGCCGAGGTCATGCCACGCGCGAGCGTTTGGATGTGCGAGGCGGCGCTGGTCGCCGTCGCGATCTGGACGATGCTGGAGATGTTCGACCTGGTTGCGAAGGGACGCGCCGAATGACCGCCTCGCCGCTCGATATCACCCGCGCCCTCATCCAGTGCCCATCCGTCACGCCGCAAGAGGGCGGGGCCTTGGCCTACCTCGAGAAACTTCTCGGCGGCGCCGGTTTCGCGACGCATCGCGTGATCTTCACGGCTGATGGCACGCCTGATGTCGAGAACCTTTACGCGCGCATCGGCGAAGGCGCGCCGCACCTGACGTTTGCGGGCCACACCGACGTCGTGCCGACCGGCGACGAAAGCCTGTGGCGCTTTCCGCCCTTCTCCGCGGAAGTGGCCGAGGGGCGCGTTTGGGGCCGCGGCGCCTGCGACATGAAGGGTGGCGTCGCCGCCTTCGCCGCCGCCGCGCTGCGCTATGTTGAAAAGCACGGCAAGCCCAAGGGGACGATTTCGTTTCTCATCACCGGCGACGAGGAAGGCCCCGCGATCAACGGCACGGTGAAGCTGCTCGAATGGGCCGATGCGCGCGGCGAGAAATTCTCGCACGCCATCGTCGGCGAGCCGACCAATCCGAACGCGCTCGGCGACATGATCAAGATCGGCCGGCGCGGCTCGCTCAACGGCGACATCACGGTCGTCGGCAAGCAGGGCCATTCCGCCTATCCGCAGCAGGCCGACAATCCCATTCCGACGCTTGCGCGCATCGTCACCGCGCTCTCCGCCGCGCCGCTGGACAAGGGCAACGCCGCCTTCGATCCGACGCGCCTCGTGGTGACCTCCTTCGATGTCGGCAACAGCGCGCGCAACGTCATCCCCGGCGAAGCGACGGCGAAATTCAACGTGCGCTTCAACGACATCTGGACGCCCGTGACTCTTGGCGCGCGCATCCGGGAAATTGTCGCGGAAGCGGCCCAGGGCGCCGACGCGCGCGTGAAACTGCACCCGACCAATTCGATCTCGTTCCGCACGCAGCGTTCCGGCTTTACCGATCTCGTCGTCGCCGCCATCGAAAAGAAGACAGGCCGCACGCCGGAGCTGTCGACGACCGGCGGCACATCGGACGCGCGCTTCATCACGAACTATTGCCCGGTGCTGGAATTCGGGCTCGTCGGCAAGACGATCCATGCGACCGACGAGAACGTGGAGATTGCCGATCTCGACGCGCTGGCTGATATCTACGAGGAAATACTGGAGCGGTATTTCGCTTGATCACACCGCGCGATGCGCGCCCCGTGTCATCCCGGACGGCGGCGTAGCCGCCGATCCGGGACCCAGCACGTGTAATTGACGTCTGGTTCCCGGCTCTCCGCTGCGCTCCGGCCGGGATGACTGGCAGGGACGCGCGAAATGATTGCTTCCGGCAACTTGCTCTCCGGCATTCTTGCGTCTCTCGCCGAAGAAGCCTTCGACACGCTCCTCGCGCGCCCCGGCCTGCGCATCGAACGCATCGTCTCGACCGGCCATGCGAGTCCGGCGGATTTCTGGTACGATCAGCCCCAGGACGAATGGGTCTGCGTGATATCTGGCGCCGCATCGCTCTTCATCGAGTACGAAGCCGCGCCGCGTCTGCTGCGCGCAGGCGACTGGATCGAAATCCCGGCGCACGTCCGTCACCGCGTCGAATGGACCGACCCGACGCAGCCAACCGTCTGGCTCGCCGTCCACATCGACGCTGCATTGCGGCAAAGCTGACGTCTCGACGCTCTCTGCATGCTCTGCCATGCTGGGCGGATAGCCGACGCAGCGCGGCAGTCTCGGGAGGACGATATGGTTTCCAGAAACGGCTTCACGCGTCGCGACATGGCCGGCCTCGCCGCAGGCCTGATCGGCGCGCCATCGCTCGCCTTCGCAGCGCCGGACTACAAGAAGTTCGCAGGCACAAAGCTCGAGGCCAATCTCATCAAGGGCCCGCGCGGCGAATTGCTGCAGAAATACGAGAAGGAATTCACCGCGCTGACCGGCATCGAGATCGGCTCGGAAGTCATTCCGGAGCAGCAGCAGCGCCAGAAGATGGCGATCGAGTTCGCGAGCGGCAAGCCGAATTTCGATGTCGCGCACCTTTCCTACCATGTGCAGAAGCGGCTGATGGAGAAAGGCAAGTGGCTGGCGCCGGTTTCCGGCTACATGAAGAATCCCGCGCTCGCAGAGCCGGAGAACAACGAAGGCGACTATTCCGCGGCCGGCCTCACTTACGCGAAGGACGGGCAGCAGATGCTCTCGCTGCCGTGGTCGGTCGATTATTTCATGGTCTACTGGAACAAGGATCTGTTCCAGAAGAAGGGCATCGCCTATCCCACCAATTTCGACGAGATGATGAAGGCGGCCGAAGCGCTGACGGATCCCGCCAACGGCGTCTACGGCTTCGTCGGGCGCGGCCTGCGCAACGCCAACCTGCCGCTCTACATGAGCTTCCTGCTCGGCTACGGCGGCGATGCGCTCGACGCCAAGGGCAATCTGACGACAGACAGCCCGGAGGCGATCGAGGCTGCGAAATACTATCAGCGCATTCTCACCAAATGCGCGCCGCCCGGCGTCGCCGGCTTCAACTGGATGGAGTGCCAGTCGGTCTTCCTGCAGGGCAAGGCCGCCATGTGGCTCGACGGCGTCGGCTGGGCGCCGGCGGGCGAGGACCCGACGCGCTCGCGCGTTGTCGGCAAGATCGGTTACAGCCCCGTGCCGAAGGGGCCCGTGGCTGCGGCGTCGGCCACGTTCGGCGACGGCATCGGCATTGCCGCGGCGAGCCCCAACAAGGAAGCGGCCTTCCTCTATTGCCAATGGGCGGTCAACAAGACGATGGGCGGTCGCCTGCTGCAGATCGGCGGCGGCGTGCCCTTCCGCAAATCCGTGCTGGAAGATCCGCAGGTGCAGGCGGGCGTGAAGATGCCGAAGGAATGGCTCGACTGCGTGGTCGCCTGTTCGAAGATCAGCAAGCTCGGCCTGCCCGTGGTCGCGCCCGTGGCGGAATTCCGCGACATCATCGGCGCAGCTTTGACGGCGACGCTGTCGGGGGCCGATCCCGCGACGGAACTCAAGAAGGCGACCGATCAATATCGCCCGATCCTCGAAAGGTCAGAGAAGGGCTGAGCGCCGAAGGCCGCGATGCGCACGGGCGTTCGCTCCTACTGGTGGTTTCTTGCGCCCGCGCTGGTCGTCGTCGCGGGCGTGATCGTCATCCCCTGGGCGTTCACGCTCTGGATGAGCGTGCACGAGTGGAAGCCGGGCGGCGCCATCGCCTATGTCGGCCCGTCCAACTACGCGCGCCTTGTCAGCGATCCGCGCTTCAGCGAGGCGCTGGTGCGCACGCTCTATTATTCCGCGCTCGCGGTATTCCTGCCGCTCGTGCTCGGCACGCTCGCCGCGCTCGCCTTTCATGAGCAGTTTCCGATGCGCGGGTTCCTGCGCGGCGTTTTCGTCATGCCGATGATGGCGACGCCTGTCGCCATCGCGGTTGTCTGGACAATGATCTTCCAGCCGCAGCTCGGCGTCGCCAATTATCTGCTCTCGCTGATCGGCATCCCCCCGCAACTCTGGGTCTTCGCGCCCAACACGGTGATCCCGTCGCTGGTGCTCGTCGAAACCTGGCAGTGGACGCCGCTGGTCATGCTCATCGTGCTCGGCGGCCTCGCGGCCATTCCAACCGAACCTTACGAGGGCGCGCAGATCGACGGCGCCAGCGCCTTCCAGCGCTTCGTTCACATCACCTTTCCGCTCATCCGGCCGTTTCTCATGGTCGCGGTTCTGCTGCGCCTCATCGATGCGCTGAAATCCTTCGACATCATCTTCGCGATGACGCAGGGCGGGCCGGGCAACGCCTCGGAGACGATCAACCTCTATCTCTATCAGACGGCCTTCGCCTATTACGACGTCGGCTACGGCTCGGCGATCGCCTCGGTCTTCTTCGTCATCATCGTCGCGCTGTCGCTTGCGGCGCTCTGGCTGCGCAGCCGCGCCGCATGGATGGCCGAGCCTGTCGGAGACGCATCGTGAAGCGCGGTCTCCTGAGAAGCATCGGCCTCGTCTTCTCGATCCTCATGCTGATCTCGCCGGCGCTGCTGTTCTTCATCTGGATGCTGTCGCTGTCGTTGAAATACGAGATCGACAATTCCGCCTCGCCGCCAATTCTCATTCCGACGAACGTGGCCTGGTCGAACTACGTCGACGTCTTCAACTCCAATCGCTTCCTCCTCTATTTTCGCAACAGCCTCGTCGTCACCGGCGCGGCGACCCTGATCGCGCTGCTCGTCGGCGTGCCCGCGGGCTGGGCCATCGCGCGGCTCGATGCCAAGAAGACCGCCATCGTCATCATGATCGCGCGCATGACGCCGGGGCTCTCGTTCCTCATCCCGATGTTCCTGCTGTTCCAGTGGCTCGGCCTGCTCGGTACGCTCGTGCCGCAGATCGTCATCCATCTGGTGCTGACCATCCCGCTCGTGGTGTGGATCATGATCTCCTATTTCGAGACGACGCCCCGCGAACTCGAGGAGGCAGCCGTCGTCGACGGCGCGACGCGCTGGCAGACATTCCGCATGGTGGCCCTGCCGATCGCCAAGCCAGGCATCGTCGTGGCGGCGATTCTTTCGGTGATCTTCTCCTGGAACAATTTCGTCTTCGGCATCGTGCTGTCGGGCCGCGAGACGCGCACGCTGCCGGTCGCCGTCTACAACATGCTTTCCTACGATCAGATCGCCTGGGGCCCGCTGGCGGCCGCAGCCATCGTCGTCACGCTGCCCGTGCTGCTGCTGACCGTGATCGCGCAACGCCAGATCGTCGCCGGGCTGACGGCGGGCGCGGTCAAGGGCGGGTGAGGGTGCGCTTGCACTCTCTCCGTCGCCTCTCTAGTTTGCCTTGTCCTACAAACTCGTCACGCAGAGCATGACCGACCTCCCCGTTCCAGAAACCCCGTCCGTCAGCTTCCTCTGCGATGTCGCGGTGGACGTGGCCGAACCGATCATCGTCGGCGAAACCGGCGCCGGCGTCCGCCGCGTGATCCCGATCCTTGGCGGCTCTGTGACGGGCCGCATCAACGGCCGCGTGCTGGCGAGCGGCGCCGACTTCCAGATCATCCGCCGCGACGGCGTGGCGGAACTCGAGGCGCTCTACGTCATCGAGACCGAGCAGGGACTCGTCTACGTCAAGAACTACGGCCTGCGCGACGGCCCCAAGGATGTCCTCGACCGTCTCGCGCGCGGCGAACTCGTCGATCCCAAGCTCGTCTATTTCCGCGCCTCGCCCCGTTTCGAGACGGCGGCGCCGGACCTGCAATGGATGACGAAGCGCATCTTCGTCTGCTCGGGCGCGCGCCTGCCGAAACAGGTCGTGCTGCGCTTCTTCGAACTTCTGTGAGAATCCAAAAATGACGAAAAAGGTCGCCGAATTCACCGCGTCGGAATGCGCGGCCATCGAGAAGGCCATCGGCGAGCGCCGCTCCATCCGCGCCTTCCTCGATACGCCCGTGCCGCGCGAGCTGGTCGAGCGCCTGCTCGACATTGCCGCGCGCGCGCCGAGCGGCACCAACATGCAGCCCTGGCGCGCGCACGTCGTCGTCGGCGCGGAGAAGGCGAAGGTTACGAAGGCCGTCTTCGACCATTTCGCCGAAACCGGCGCGCAGCGCCACGATTCCGAATACAAATATTATCCCGACCAGTTCTTCGAGCCCTATCTCTCGCGCCGCCGCAAGGTCGGCTGGGACATGTACGGCATTCTCGGCATCAAGAAGGGCGACAATGCCGCCATGGCCGCGCAGCACGGCCGCAACTACATGTTCTTCGACGCGCCGGTCGGCATCATCTTCACCATCGACCGCCGTCTCGAGATCGGCTCCTGGCTCGACTACGGCTATTTCCTCGAGGCGCTCTCGGTCGCCGCGCGCGCCCATGGCCTCGAGACCTGCTCGCAGGCTGCCTTCGCCTACTTCCACAAGCCCGTCCGCAAGGCGATGGAACTGCCCGACGAGGAAATGGTCGTCTGCGGCTTCTCCATCGGCTACGCCGACTGGAGCGCGCCGATCAACGATCTGCACACGGAGCGCACGCCCGCGAAGGAATTCGCGACGTTCCGGGGGTTCTGACGGACCGCGAGCCTTCAGGCTCGCCTTGATCGAGGGAACTGCGAGCCTGAAGGCTCGCGGTCCATCGGGGCAGGCTCACAACAGCCTGAGCTGCCCCTCAGCCGCGCCCGAACTCAACCCCGCCGCGCGCCGCTCGATCTCCAATATCCGCAGCTTCGTATTCACGCCGCCGCCGGCGGAAAATCCGCCGGTCTTGCCGTTCGCCGCCACCACGCGGTGGCACGGCACGATGATGGCGAACGGGTTTCGCCCCAGCGCCTGGCCCACGCCGCGCGCGGCGCCGGGTTCGCCGATGGCGCGCGCGATCTGGCCGTAGGTGCGCGTCTCACCGCAGGGAATGAAACGTGCGGCCGCGTAGACCTGCGCCTCGAAGGCGCCGACGCGGTCCATGTCGAGCGCAATGTCGGAGAGATCGATCGCGCGGCCCGCCAGCAGCTTGCCGATGCGCATCACGATTTCTGCGATCCCCTCGGGCGGCCTGCGTTCGAACGGCGCGCCGGCGCGGCGCGACAGGCGCGCGCGCGTCAGTTCCGGCGTGTCTTCGGGCAGTTGCAGCGCCTTCACCCCGCGCGGGCTCCAGGCGAGGCCGCAGAGGCCGAGCGGCGTGTCGAAGAAGGTCGCGCCATAGCCGTCCATTGCTGCAGTCTAGCAGGGGAGGCGCGGCGGGGCGATTGCGCGCTTGCATGGCGTGTGCGCAGGCACTAGCGATTCACGAACAGGATTTGGAGGAAAGCCGATGCTCGTCGCCAGACGCGAAAAGAAGATCGAATGGGGCGACTGCGATCCCGCCAAGATCGTCTACAACCCCCGCTTCTTCGACTGGTTCGACAATTGCACCGGCGGGCTGCTGGAAGCCGCCGGCTTCCACAAGCGCTGGCTGTTCGAGAACCTGGACTTCGCCGGCATTCCGCTCGTCGAATCCCGCGCCAAATTCATGAAGCCCGCGCGCTTCGGCGACACGGTGACGATCGAGACGCAGGCGGTCGACATCCGCCGCTCGTCCTTCGACATCCGCCATCAACTGTTCAACGAGGGCGAACTGGCGATCGAGGCGTTCGAGACGCGCGTGTGGACGAGCCGCCACCCCGACGATCCCAACAAGATGAAGTCGTCGCCGATCCCGGACGATATCGTGCGCGCGCTGAAGGGCGAAGCGAAGCCCGTCTGATCCTCAGCCGATCCGCCGCACCCAGCCGTGCGGATCGGGCGCGTCGCCGCGCTGGATGCCGACGAGCCTGGCCTTCAGCGCCGCCGTGACGGCGCCGACGGAGCCATCGCCCATCACGATGTCGCCCGCCGCGCTCTTCACCTTGCCGATGGCGGCGACGACCGCCGCCGTACCGCAGGCGAAGGCTTCGCGGAGCTTGCCGCTGGCGGCGTCGGCGCGCCACTGGTCCATGGAATAGCGCTCTTCGCGCACGTTGCGCCCTTCGTCGCGCGCCAGCGTGAGGATGGCGTTGCGCGTGATGCCGGGCAGGATCGTGCCGGAGAGCGGCGGCGTGATCAGCGAGCCGTCGTCCATCACGAAGAAGACGTTCATGCCGCCGAGCTCTTCCACCCATTTGTGCTGGGCGGCGTCGAGGAACACCACTTGGTCGCAACCGTTCTCGATCGCCTCGGCCTGCGCCAGCAGCGAGGCCGCGTAATTGCCGCCGCATTTGGCCGCGCCGGTGCCGCCTTCGGCGGCGCGCGTGTAGCGGTCGGTCAGCCACACGGTCACCGGCTTCTCGCCGCCCTTGAAATAGGAGCCGACGGAGGAGGCGATCAGCACGAACAGATATTCGTGGCTCGGCCGCACGCCAAGGAAGGCCTCGGTCGCGAACTGGAAGGGGCGCAGATAGAGGCTGCCGTCGCCCTTGGGCACCCAGGCGCGGTCCACCTTCACCAGTTCCTCGACCGCCTGCATGAACACGGCTTCCGGAATGGCCGGCATCGCCATGCGCTCGGCTGACGCGTTGAAGCGCCGGGCGTTCTCC
>CAMFKC010000070.1 GCA_945956975.1 uncultured Methylocystaceae bacterium
GCCGACGGCCGAGTCGGGCGGCGACCCCGCACTCGCAGCCCTGGCGCAGCCCGCCTCGCCGACCCCCGCGCCGAATAATGCCCTGGCCATCGACGCCACCGAAGGGACGCCGCTCGATCCCCTGCGCAACAAGAGCTGGGATCTCAACAGCGCCAAGAGCGTCTCCGGCGCGCTCGCTTTCCACTGATCCGGCGACGGACGGGACTCGGCAGGCCCGGGCAGGTGGTTTAAGACGCGCCACGTGATTCGAGGGCGCATGACCATTCAAAGCATGACGGGATTCGGCAGGGCTTCGGGGCGCTCGGGCGCCTGGACCTGGTCCTGGGAAATCCGCACGGTCAATTCAAAGGGGCTCGATCTCCGGCTGCGCCTGCCGCCGGGCTTCGACGCTGTGGACATCGAGGCGCGCGCCGCCATTTCGGCCGTGCTGACGCGCGGCGCCTGCCACGCCAACCTCACCACGACGCGCGAAGGCGCCGCCGCCGAAATCCGCATCAACCGGCTGGCGCTCGATGCGCTCGTCGCGCAGCTCGCGGACGTCCCGCTGAACGCCAACATCCGCCCGGCCTCGCTCGACGGCTTGCTGGCCCTGCGCGGGATCGTCGAGACCGGCGAGCAGGAGGATGACGAAGCCGCCAAGGCCGCTCTGGCGAAGGACGTGCTGGCGGGCCTCAAGATTGCGCTCGACGCCGTCAGCGCCATGCGCCGGGTCGAAGGCGCAGCGATCGGCGACGTGCTGGTCCAGCGCATTGCGCGCATCGGCGAATTGTCGCGCCAAGCCGAGGCGACGCCCGGCCGCAGCGCCGACGCGGTCAAGGCGCGCATTGCAAAGCAGATCGAGGCGCTTGGTCAGACGCAGGGCCTCGACCCCGCGCGGCTGCACCAGGAGGCGGTGCTGCTCGCCTCGCGCGCCGACATTCGCGAGGAACTCGACCGCCTGCATACGCATGTGAAGGCGGTAGGCGATCTGCTCGGCAAGGGCGGGGCGATCGGCAGGCGGCTCGATTTTCTCGCGCAGGAGCTTGGCCGCGAATCGAATACGCTCTGCGCCAAGTCGAACGATGCTGCGCTGACCGCAATCGGCCTCGAGATGAAGGTCGAGGTCGAACAGTTCCGCGAGCAGGTGCAGAACATCGAATGAGCCAGATCAGCGAGCAAGGCCGAATGAGCGACACGACCGGAAGCCCCGCAGACTTCAAGCGGCGCGGTCTCATGCTGATCCTGTCTTCGCCCTCGGGCGCGGGCAAGACGACGCTGACGCGCATGCTGCTGCAGTCCAAGGACATCGATCTCACGTTGTCCATCTCTGTGACGACGCGGGCGCGGCGGTCGAGCGAGGTCGACGGCATCCACTACAATTTCATCCAGCGCCAGCAGTTCGAACGCATGCGCGATTCGGGCGATCTGCTGGAATGGGCGGAGGTGCACGGCAATTTCTACGGTACGCCGCGGTCCCTGGTGGAAAGCGTGCTGAGCCAAGGCCGCGATGTCCTGTTCGACATCGACTATCAGGGCGCCCAGCAGGTGCGCGAGAAGGCGCAGTCGGACGTCGTCACCATCTTCATCCTGCCGCCCTCGATGAAGGAGCTGCGCGCCCGCCTCGAACGCCGCGCCGAAGACGCCGCCGCGACGATCGAGAAGCGATTGGAAAACGCGCGGAACGAAATCCGCCGCTGGGTTCAGTACGATTACGTGCTGGTCAACGACGACTTGCAGCGCACCTACGAAGAGCTGATCCAGATTCTTCACGCCGAAAGGCTGCGCCGCGCGCGGCGGCAGCCGGGCGTCGAGGCCTTCGTCGCGAAACTGCTGGCGGAATAGTCATTCCTGCGCGGCGCGCGCAACCGCACGCGCGAGCGCGACGAAACCGGCGACCTCCACCTCTTCCGCGCGCTTCGTCGGCGCAATGCCGGCCGCAGCCAGCAGCGCCTCGGCGTCCCCGCCGGGCGCTACGGCTTTCAACGATTGCCGGAGCATCTTGCGGCGCTGCCCAAAGGCCGCCTGCGCAACGGTCAGCAAAACGCGCCTGTCGCAGGCCTCGGGCCTTTCGCGCGGCTTGAGTTGAACGACCGAGGAGGTGACCTTGGGCGGCGGCGTGAAGGCCGAGGGGGCGACGTCGAACAGGATATGCGCCTGCGTACGCCAGCCGCACAGCACCGCGAGCCGGCCATAGTCGACGCGTTCGGCAGGCGTCGCCACGATGCGTTCGGCGACCTCGCGCTGAAACATGAGGGTCAACCGGTCCCAGGCCGGCGGCCAGACGTCGGCCTCGAGCCATCTGGTCAGCAGCACGGTCGAAATGTTGTAGGGCAGGTTGGCGCAGACCCGCACCGGGCCATCGCTTGCATAGCGCGCACAAAGACCCTGCATGTCGATTTCGAGCGCATCGCCCTCGATGATCTCGAGGCGGTCGGGGTAATGCGCGGAAATTTCCGCAAGCGCGGCGAGGCATCGCGCGTCGCGCTCGATCGCGACGACACGACGCGCGCCCTCGGCCAGCAGCGCGCGCGTGAGTCCGCCGGGGCCCGGACCGATCTCGACGACCGTCGCGCCCTCCAGCGGCCCCGCCGCGCGCGCGATGCGCCGGGTCAGGTTGAGGTCGAACAGGAAGTTTTGGCCGAGCGCCTTCTTCGGCGCGATGTCGAAACGCGCGACGACGTCCCGAAGCGGCGGCAAGCCATCGCTCATCGAAGCGCCAGTCGCGCCGCCAGCCGCAAGGCCTCGATCAGGCTGGTCGGATTGGCGAGGCCCTTGCCGGCGATGTCGAACGCCGTGCCGTGGTCGGGCGAGGTCCGCACGAAGGGCAATCCAAGCGTAACGTTGACGCCGCGGTCGAAGGCGAGCGTCTTGATCGGGATCAGCGCCTGATCGTGCGTCATGCACAGCGCCGCATCGTATTTTGCGCGCGCTGCGGCGTGGAACAGGGTATCGGCGGAATAGGGGCCCTTCGCATCGACTCCCGCGGCCACGAGTTCCGCCACCGCAGGCGCGATCACGTCGACTTCCTCGCGCCCGATCGCGCCATTCTCGCCCGCGTGCGGATTGAGGCCGGAGATGGCCAGCCGCGGCGTGGCGATGCCGAAGCGCGCGCGCATGTCGGCGGCGACGATCTTCCCCGTCTCCACGATCAGCGCGCGCGTCAGCAAGCGCGGAACCTCGGCCAGGGCGACATGGATCGTCACCGGCACGACGGCCAGTTCTTCCGACCACAGCATCATCACCGGCAGCGCCGCGCGGCCCGTGTGGCGCTTGGCGAGTTCGCCGAGAAATTCGGTATGCCCGGGATGTGCAAAGCCCGCGCGATACAGCACGTCCTTGGCGATCGGATTGGTGACGACGGCGCCCGCGGCGCCTTCGAACACGAGCGCGACCGCCCGCTCCATCGATTCGATCGTGGCTGCGGCGTCGCCCGGATCGGGCCGGCCCGGCTCGCCTTTCGCGCGCGCCGCCAGCGGCAGGACGGGCAGAGCGCGGGCGAAGACGTCCGGCGCGGACTGCAAGTCGCATTCCGCGATCTCGATGGTCTTGCCGAGCGCAGCGGCGCGCCGGCGCATCAGGTCGGGATCGGCGAGCAGCGCGAAGCAGGGCAGGCTGGCGTCGGCTTGCGCAGCCTCCCAGGCCGCCAGCGCGATTTCGGGACCGATGCCGGATGGATCGCCCTGCGTGACGGCGAGAGGGCGCGCGCCGCTCACTGCGACTGCTTCAGGCCGTCGTTCTGCGGCACGAAGCCGAGGCTCGCGCCCACCTTCGCCTCGCCGAGCGTGCGCAGGTTCAGCGTCATCAGCAGCGTCTGGTTGCGGCCGGGCAGGCCGGTCGACGTGTTCACCTGATAGACCGAGGTGTAGTTGATCGTGAAGGTCGTGCAATCGTCGTGATAGCCGGCGCCGATGCCGAGCCCCGCGATCGACATCAGCGGCGCATAGCCCCACACACCGTTGATCGCGGCCGTGTTGTTGTAGAGGTAGCGCGACATGTCGAACTGCACATTGCCGTTCACGAAGTAATTGCTCGTGAGGTCGTAGCGCGCGCCGAGCGAGAGGCCCTGCCGGCGCACGTCGAAGCCGAGCAGCGGCTGCGCCGAATAATTGGCGTACTGGATCGTGCCGGTCAGCGGGCCGAAGGTGGCGCCGGCCACGAGGTCGAGGCGGCGCAGATGCATGTTGGCCTGGTCGAACCGCGCCTTGGCGACGAAGGACAGGAAGCTCGCGGGCGCAAAGGCGATGCGGCCGACATAGTCGGAGCGGCGCGTGTCGAGGCCGGACGAGAGGCCGACATTGGCGGCGTCCGGCGTCGCATAGCTGTTGGTTCCCGCGAGTTGGTACGACTGGCCGGCCATCACGTTGATGAACCCGCCATTGTTGAAGTTCAGCGTGGCCTGGCCGCCGTAATTGACGCGCACGCCGGTCTCGAACCGGTCGTAGCCCGAGAACTTGTTCCAGGAGAAGAGGTTCGAATCGTCGAACACGAGGCTCTGCGCATCGATGTTCACGAGCGAATTCGAGCCGATCATGTTGGGCCGCGCGACGATCTGCACGATCGGCTCGAATGTGACCGTGCCGATGTTGAGCCGGGCGAACAGCGGGAAGCGGTATTCGACGCCGACGCCGGGCGTGAACTGCCCGCGCACCACATTGTCGGCGCCCAGGAAATTGGCCTGGCTCACGTTGAAGAGCGGCGTCAGCGATGTGTTGTAGATGCCGTAGGCCCGGCTCTGGTCGTAGTTCAGATAGCTCGTGCTGGCGCGGGCGAACACGAACGGCGTCCAGACCTGTCCGAGCGAGTCGATGAAATTGCGCTTCCACGACAATTGCGCCGTCGCGCGCGCGTAATCGCCGCCCACGCCGCGCAGCAGGCATTGCGACAGGTTGCGGTTGGCCGCTGGCGCATAGGTCTGGCAGACGTTGTAGAGCCCGTAGACGCTGTCGAACGTGCGCGGCTGGATCGACTCGTAGAGCGCCGCCTGCGCCGTCGTGTAGGAGAAGTTGGCGTCGAGTTCGACCTCGCCGCCGATCGGGAACATGTTCGGCCGCAGCGGGAACACCCGATTGTAGTCGAGGATGGGTAGAGCCTTGGCGAGCTGCGGCTGGTAGTCGCGCGGCGACAGACCCTGGAAGAAGAAACCGCGCACGTCGAACCAGCTCCGCTCGCCCTTGCCGGTCAGGAAGACGGTGGAGGAGGTCTCGCGGAAATACGTGTCGTTGTAGAGCGGGTTGGCGAGCGAATAGTCCGAGAAGAAGTAGCGGTCGCTGAGCAGGGTCGCGTCCCAGCCGAACTTCCATTTGTCGCTGAGGTCGAACGCCCCGTAGGTCTGAATCGATCCGCGCAGGCGCTTGTCGCCCGCCCCCAGAGGCGCGCTCGGGAAAGCCGACGGATTCATCTGGCTGATGCCCTGGATGCGGAAGGCGTAGGTTCCGCTCTCCAGCCGGTGCTTCCATTCGAGATCGCCGAGGAAGCCCTGTTTCGAGACGACGGTCGGCGTGAACACCAGATCCATGTTGGGCGCCACGGCCCAGAAGATCGGCACGCCGCCGCCCACGCCAAGGCGCGAACTGTAGGGCATGTAGCGCGGCGCCAGAATGCCCGAGCGGCGCTTCACGGTCGGATCGGGCGCGGTGAAGAACGGCAGCCAGGCGATCGGCTGACCGAAGAACTCCAGCGTCGCGTCGGTGAAGTAGAGGGTCTTTTCCTCGCCGTCGTGGATGATGCGCTTGGCGCGCACGCGCCAGAGCGGCGGCGTGGTCGCGTCCTCGCAGGGCTTGCAGGCGGTGTAGGTGCCGTAGTCGAATTTCGTCTGGTCGCCGGCGCGCTCCGCCCGCGGAGAACTCATGTAGGTATTTTGCGCGCTCTCGACGCGCAGGCTGTCGACGAAGCCCTGCTTGAGGTCGTCGGTCAGTTCCAGCGTGTCGGCATAGGTGATCTGGCCGTCGGCTTCGGTCATCTTGACGTGGCCCGACGCCCGCACACGGGTCGTCTTGCGGTCGTAAACGACCTGGTCGGCCTCCAGCACGCGTCCCTTGTAGTAGATCTGGACGTTGCCGCGCGCGGTCACCTGGTCCTTGGTGTCGTCCTGGACCAGTTCCTTGGCCTCGACGATCATGCGTTGCGGATCGGCGGCCTTCGCTTGCGTCGTCGGGGCCTGGGCGGGCGTCTGGGCCAAAGCGCCTGTCGCAGGGCCCAGCAGGCAGGCGAGCGCAAGCGCGCCGGCGCGGGTCGCACGCAGGACAGGCGACATGGCCGCAAGGCCAGTCACGGAGGGTTCAACAGGGCAGCGCGCGCGCCCCATCAACCATCCTCCTGATGCAACAACGCAAGCGCACCCAACAAACTCCCGACCAACGCCGGCGACCACGCCGCGATCGACGGAGTGAGAAGCCCCGCATCGCCCATGTCGCCGACCATCTTCGTCGCCACGTAAAGCACGAAGCCGGCCGCCACGCCACCTGCAACCATTTTACCGACGCCACCAAACCTGAAAAATCTTAAGGAAAAGGCCGCTGCAATCAGCACCATGGCGATCAGCATCAGCGGCCGCGCCAGTAGCGTCTGGTAGCGCAGGGCGTAGGTCCGCCCCTCGAGCCCGGCTTCCTCCGCCCGGTCCCTGAACACGGGCAATTGCCAAAACGGCACCGAATCGGGCGACATCAGGCTGCGCATCACGTCGTCGGCGGTCAGATCGGTCGCCAGATAATAGGCGTTGACCTTCTGCGCCTCCTCGCCGGGACGCACGATCGTCGCATCCGCGAGCTTCCAGGCGCCGGGCGTCAGAACCGCTCCGGCGGCGTCGACGCGCTCGACGAAATGATCGTTGGGGTCGTCGAGATAGACGGTCACCTTGTCGAGCCGCGACCCCTTGTCGAGAATCTTGTCCGCCTTGATCGTGGCGCGGCCGTCCACGCTGCGCTGCCGCAGCCAGACCCCGGCGTCCTTGTCGGCGCTGGCGCGGCCAAACATCTCGATTTCCATCTCGTTGGCGCGCTGCTTCATCGCGGCCGCCATCGGATTGTAGAGAAACACGGAGGCGAGCCCGATCAGCAAGGCGATCGCCAGAGGCGGCACGAGGAACCCCCAGACCGAGACGCCCGATGCGCGGGCGACGACCAGTTCCAGCTTCCGCGTGAGATTGACGAAGGCGACCATCGTGCCGAACAGGACTGCGAAGGGCAGGACCTGCTCGGAGGCGACCGGCGCCCGCAGAAAGGTCATGAAGGCCACGAAGCCCGCGCCGACCGAGGAATCCGCGGAACGGCGCAGCATTTCGACGAAATCGATCAGAAAGGACAGGGCGCTGATCGCCAGGAAGACGACGAGGATCTGCTGCAGGAAGCGGCCCGACAGATAGCGACCGAGGGTGAGGCCGATCATGCCGGCCTCGCGCGCCGTCGCGCCATGTCGACCGTATGCGCCGCTTCATCCATCGCTTCGATCGACCACCATTCTCTCGTCTGCGTCTGGGTAGCGCTAGGGGTCGGAAACAGCAAGCTTTTCTCTTGCTCCTGCTGCAAAAGCGGACATTTGGCGAGCGCCCGTTGCGCCCGCGCCACTGGTTTCCCGCACATCCCATGGCGATGCGGCGATTTGCAGGCGAAGGCGGCGCATTGACCGTCCCCTGCGCTCGGTCGATATAGTGCTGCCAGCGCTCGCCGCATTCCCACATCAGCCCGAGGCCAAGATGCCAGTTTCTCCGACGGTCGAATTCGTTTCCTTCGCCGACATCGCCGCAGGCGGCCCCGCCGCGACCGGCGCCGACGAGGGATCGAGCGTCCTGATCGTACTGGCCGGCGAAAACATGAGCTTTGGCCAGAATACCCAGCGCCTCGTGGCGCCTTCCGCGCCCGCGCTGGAGCGCGCCGCGCGAGCGGCCAAGTTCAAGGGCAAGGCCGGTTCCTCCCTCGATCTGCTTGCGCCGCAAGGCCTGGGTTGGGATCGACTGATCGTGCTCGGCACGGCGCGCAAGGACGACGCCGCCGAACCCGTCGATTTCGCATCGCTCGGCGGCCAGGCGATGGCGAAGCTCGGCGGGGCGGCGCGCGCCGCTATGATTTTCGAGCCGGCTGGCGCCGCTTCCGCCGACGCCGCCGCCGACGTCGCGCTCGGCGCTGCGTTGCGCGCCTACAAATTCGACCTCTACCGGACCAAGAAAAAGGACGATTCGGACAAGGACATGGCTGTCGCGCTCAAGATCGGCGTCGCAGACCCCGACGCAGCCCGCACGGCGTATGGCCCGCGCGCCGGCCTGGGCGCGGGCGTGATTCTCGCCCGCGATCTGGTCAACGAACCGCCGAACGTCCTCTACCCCGAAGAATTCGCCAACCGCGCCAAGGAGCTGGAAAAGCTCGGCGTTTCCGTCGAGATCCTCGACAAGGCCGCGATGACCGAGCTCGGCATGGGCGCGCTGCTCGGCGTCGGGCAGGGTTCGATCCGCGAGAGCCGCGTGGTCGTCATGCGCTGGAACGGCGCCGCCGGTCCCGACCAGCCCGTCGCCTTCGTCGGCAAGGGCGTCTGTTTCGACACCGGCGGCATTTCGATCAAGCCGGCCGCCGGCATGGAGGACATGAAGGGCGACATGGCGGGCGCGGCCTGCGTCGTCGGCCTGATGC
>CAMFKC010000071.1 GCA_945956975.1 uncultured Methylocystaceae bacterium
GCACCGTCTCGATCCGGCCGGAGGGCGCCAGCTGCACCATCCGCCCCCGCTCCAGGAGGTTCGCGACCAGGCTGGTGATGAAGACCGTCTTGCCGGCGCGCGACAGGCCGGTGACGCCGAGGCGCAGGCCCGTGCCCTTCACGTAATCGGCGAGCGACGACGCGGCGACGCGGGTCTCGAAGAGGAAATCGGACAGGATCGACAATCTGGGCTCCGGCGGGCGCCTCCGAGATAGGCGTTGCCCGGGGTTTTGCCAACGGGCGGACAAAGTGCGAGCGGCGCCATGCATTTACGCATGGCGCGCGATTGACCGCAGGTTTCCAAGGCCTCTAGCATGAGCCTGAGGGTTCGTTTACCGCCGAGGCGGCTGGCCGGGCTCGTCCCGCAACAACCGACACGAGGCAACATGAACCGCTCGCTCCTGATGCTCGCCGCGCTCGCCGGCGCCCTGACGCTCATCTCCGCTGCGTCCGCGCAGACGTTCAAGGCGAAGAAATTCGGCGAGGCCAATGGCTGGACCGTCAACGCCAACATGGCGGACGACCAGTACATGAACTGCGGCGCCGTGGCGCCGGGCGCGTCCTATGCCGCGCTCGAAAAAAGCACGGAGGGCTGGACCCTGACCTTCGCCAGCAAGGCGAAGGGCGAAAACGCCAAGGGATCGCTCGCCATCGACGGCAAGGCGACGAACGTGACCTTCGACAAGTTCGACGAAGGCAAGTACGGCGTCTTCCTCAAGCCGGCGCAAGTGAAGGCGTTGCAGGCCGGCAAGGCGCTGATCGTCAAGACGAACGCCGACGAAATCACGCTTCCGATCGAGGGCCTCGCCGCGGTTACGCGCAAGGTCGAGGAATGCGTGAAGAAGAATTCGTAGTGAACGCAGGCAAAAGCGATGGCGCGCCGCCGCTGCCGCATAATCGCGTTTGAAATCTCGAAATGGAGCGACCGACTATGAAGATTGCGACGATCCCGTTCTGACCTGCCTTGCGGTAGCGCTCGCCACGCCTGCCTTGGCCTCGCCCAACGATCCCAGCCGGTTTCCTGTGTGCTCTTCCTTCGCGAAGGCCGCGCTGAAGTGGAACAACATGGCGAAATCGATGGGCTGCAAGCTGCCCGGCAGCGAGGTGAAGCAGACCGAAGCGTCGAAGTTCAAATGGTGCATGGGCACCAACGATGCTGATTTCCGGATACGGTCGCCGCAGGCGGCTGGCCACCGGGCGGCCCTTCAGAAACACTGCTAGAAGCAGCACGGTGAAACTTTCACGCTGAACTGAGACGCCCGACGCCTCATTCCGCGGGCGCAATTCCCAGGCGCTCGGTCACGAGAGCAATCTCGGGCGCCTGGCGGCGCGAAGCTTTGTCGCGCCGTCAAACTCCAGCGTCCGCTCGGCAGACGCCAAGGCCTCAGCAGCCTTCTTCCCAGCGCACGTCGAGCGATTGTGGGCCCGCGGAACTGTTCCACTCGATGCGCCCGGCGCCGCCCTGGCTGCCGCCGTCATTCCTGAATTTCGGATCGCGCTTGCCCTTGATCAGCCGCACCGGCGTCCCGGCGACCAGGCCCGACCAATAGCTTCCCTTGTCCGGCGACTTTGCCGCGGCGACGAACAGAATTTTGCCGTCGATCTTGAAGACAGCCGTTTTCTTGGGATCCTGGATATCGAACAGCGCGAGATTTTCCTTGCCGCGATAGACCGCAAAGCTGCAGCCGGACGAATTCCATTTCTCCATGTCGGCGTAGGCGATCGGCTTGAAGCTGCTGGCGGATAGCGCAGGCGGCGCGCCTTGCGCCTTCACCGGGGATGCTGCGCCATCAAGAGCGCTGGCGAAGCCTATCGCGACCAATGCATGAAAAATTAGCACAACCATCACGACGCTTGCCCTCCGCATGGCGCCCGGTTCGCAGCGATCGGCGTCGCTTGTTTGTCCAAAACGTCGCGCATGAACACGGGCTGAGCCGTTCCCATCATGACTTCGCCGCGCTTGCGCTGGCAAGCCCGCGCCCTGCGTACGCGCCCTAAAACTTGCCATTCCCCATGGTTTTCCGGCATAAAGCCGTCAGGCGTAGCAGAGTGCCGGAGAGTGCCGCGACCATGATCACGACAGACCAATCCACACGCACCAGGCGTTTCGACCGCCGCTCGCTTCTGCTCGGCGCCGCCGCCGGCTTCGGGGCGGCCAGCCTTGGGGGCTGCATGGCGACCGACGGCATGAGCCGTGCGGAAGCCGAGAAATGGTACGGCGCGGTCGACGACAAGAAGTTCCAGATCCCGGCGGTCGACATCGGCAAGATCGATCCGAAATACTATCGCCGCAAGATTGCGTTCGACAGCAAGGAAGCGCCGGGCACGATCATCGTCGATCCGAGCAAGTATTATGTCTACCGTATCGAGGGCGACGGCATGGCGACGCGCTACGGCGCAAACGTCGGCCGCGAAGGCTTTCTGTGGAGCGGCGACGCATATGTCGGGCGCAAGGCCGAATGGCCGGTCTGGACGCCACCGGCCGAAATGATCAAGCGCCAGCCGGAAGCGGCAAAATATGCGCGCGGCATGCCGCCGGGCCTCGAAAATCCGCTCGGCGCGCGCACGCTCTACCTCTATCAGAACGGGCGCTACACGCTCTACACGATCTACTCGACCAGCGATCCCGAAACGATCGGCACGAACCTTACCAGCGGCTGCACGGGCCTGCTGACGCAAGACATGTTCGACCTTTACGATCGCACGCCAGTGAAAACGAAGGTCGTGGTTCTGCCGGCGTAACAAGTCGGTGCGCGCGTCGGCTTCTCTCGCTAGCCGGGAGAGGGCCGACGTCAGCGGCGCATCGCTAACGCGACTGTCTTTGCGCCATCAGCGCCGTCACCTGCGCGACCGCAGCGTCCACCAGCGCGTGCGTCGCGCGCAGGGGCCCGATCTCGACTGCGGCCATGTTGAACAGCGCCTTCGCGAAATTGGGCGTCGGCTTGCCCTCGGCGTCGAACAGGGCGAGATCGGCGTCGGGGCCCGCGGCGACGCCTGACGCGATGTTCGTCGCATAATTCAGGATGCGTTGTGTCTCCGGCCCGCAGGATAATTTCGGCAGCGGCGGCAGGCTCGCGCCAATGCGCGGATCGGGCCCAAGGGCGGTTCCGGGGTAGGGCAGCATGGCGAGCCGCACCGGCTGGGCCTTTGGCTCCCGCGCTTCCATCGCGCCGAGCCCCGCGGCAATCGTGGGCGTCGCCATCATCCGTCCCACCCGATCCGGCACGACCGAGCGGCGCATGCCGGCGATTTTCCCGCGTTTGCGCGCGCCGACCGCGGGCCGGTGCGCGGAGAGCCACCGCGCGCGCAACGTCGAGCCGAGGCCATGCGTGGTCAGCCCCTTCGGCTCCGGTCCGAGCATGCGCCGGCCCGCCATGCGGCGCGCCGGCGCGCGGACGGACACGGGCGCGCCGCATTGCGCGGGCGCCCAGCGGCTGACGATTGCGCGCGCCGTGTGCAGGCCGAAGTCGATGTAATAGCGGCGGAGCAATTGCGCAGCGCCGGCAGCGCCCTCGGCGGCGCTGGCGAAGGCGACGTGGCCTTCGGTGTCGGACGCAATCTCGCCGGTCCAGCCCGCCTTTTTCACGCACCAGTAATTGTTGAGCCGCACGCAGCGCGACAGGCCCCTAAAGTCGCGTCCGAGCGCGAGTCCCAGGGCCTGCTCGGGCGGAAGGTCGAGATTGAGCGCGCCCTGCCGGCGCCAATTGTCGACCGCGCGCTGCGCAGGAAGATAGGTCGCAGCCGTCATCCGCGCGACATCCGGCATTTGCGGCCAGTGCGCCGACGCCAGAAGCGACACGCCGAGCGCGAAGAGTTCGGGCGTCATTCCAGCGCCCTCAGTCGAGGTCGTCCACGCCCTCGACGAGCATGGATGGAGTCACGAACCGTTCGAGCCGGCCTGCGCCCCATTCGGCCTTCGCCCAGGGCGTGTCGCCGAGCTCGACGACAGCGAGGCCCGAAGTCGGGAATTTCATTTCCATATGCGCGAGGGCCTGTGCGTCTCCCTCCCCGGAGATGCGCAGGGCGAAATCGGCGAGGCCGGGATTGTGGCCCACGACCAGCATGGTCTGCACGAGTTCCGGCGTCTTGTGCAACTCCGCCATCAGGATGAAGTCTTCAGCGAGATAGAGCGCTGGATCGATCAGCGTCTTGAAGTTGCGGCCTGTTTCGCCCATCACGCAATCCAGCGTCTCGCGGGTGCGCTGAGCGTCTGAAATCACCGCGAGATTGGGCAACAGTTTCTCCTCGACCAGATAGCGGCCGACGCGGGCTGCATCCTCGCGGCCGCGCCGCGTCAGCGGACGCTGGCGGTCGCCGCCCCCGGCTTCGCGGGCGGCCTTGGCGTGTCGGAGAAGGACGAGACGGTGCATGGCGCAAGGCTAGCGGGTTGCCGCGCCATTGGCGAGGGGCGGGCGCTTGCCTTTCCGCGCGCCAGAAAGCACAGAGGAGCGACGACATTTCGACGGGGCCGACCATGCCGCTCTACGCCTATCGCTGCGAGGATTGCGACACGCATTTCGAGACGCTCGTGCGCTCCGGCGACACGCCGGAATGCCCGGCCTGCCATTCCATCCACCTCGACCGCCAACTCTCGCTGATCGCCAAGCCCGCGCCCGGCGGGGAAGGGGGCGGCATGGAGATGGCCGGCGCCTGTGATGGCGCGGGCGGCTGCGGCATGTGTCCCGCGATGGCGGGCATGGAGGCGTGCGGGTAGGCTGGAGCGCGAGCCTTCAGGCTCGCAGCCAGAACATGCGAGCCTGAAGGCTCGCGGTCCGGGAGGAAAAAGGGCATGACCGACGACCTGTTCGCGCCGCTCGGCCAGAGAAGGATTGTTTCGGCCAACGGCATCGACTTTGAACTGTGGGAAAGCGGCGGCGGCGAGAAGTTCGCGCTCTTTCTGCATGGCTTCCCCGAACACGCGATCTCCTGGCGCTTCCAGGCGCCGCTGCTGGCGTCGCTCGGCTATCGCGTCTGGGTCGTGAACCAGCGCGGCTACGGCGGCACGACGACGCCGGCGGAAAAATCCGCCTATTCGCTGAAGAACCTGACCGAGGACGTGGGCGCGCTGATCGACGCCGCGCATGCCGAAAAGCCTTCAACATCGACGACGCTGATCGCGCACGACTGGGGCGCGCTCGTCGCGTGGACATTCGCTGCGCGGAGAATGCGGCCGCTCGAGAAGCTGATCATCTGCAACGTGCCGCATCCGCTCTGTTTCAGGCGGGAATACCAGCGCAATCCGAAGCAGAAGAAGAAATCCTGGTACACGCGCTTCTTTCAGATTCCCTGGCTGCCGGAGACGCTGCTCGGCCGCAAGGGCGGCGCACCGATCGCCAAGATGCTGCGGGACACCAGCGCGAACCGCGCCAATTTCCCGCGCGAAATTCTCTCGATCTACGCCGCCAACGCCGCCCGGCCGGGCGGCATGCGCGCGATGATCAACTGGTATCGCAGCGCCATGAACGACCTGATGGCTGCGACGGACCTCGGCCAGAAGATCGAGGTTCCCACGCTGATCTGCTGGGGCGAAAAGGACGTCGCGCTCGAAGTCTCGACGCTCGAAGGCACCGACCAGTATGTGCGCGACGTGAGGATCGTGCGCCTGCCCAAGGCCTCGCACTGGGTGCAGCAGGACGCGCCCGACGAGGTCAACGCCGCCATACGGGAATTTCTGGCCTAGACACGCAAAAAAAAGCCCCGGACAAAGTCCGGGGCTCCTTTCGGCAAGCCCGCATGCGAAGCGCGAAGCGTTCACATGCGGCTTGTCTGGGTCAGGCCAATTCGCGCCAGTACATCCGTGACTGCAAAAAAGCCGTCCCGGTTCACGCAGCCTGGAGATTGCCCGCGGACGACTTGCCGGTGCGGCGGTCGGCGACGATCTCGTAGGAAATCTTCTGGCCTTCATTGAGGCCGGTCATGCCAGCGCGCTCGACAGCCGAGATATGGACGAAAACGTCCTTGCCGCCGTCGTCGGGCTGAATGAAACCGAAGCCCTTCTGGGCGTTGAACCACTTGACAGTGCCTGTCGACATTTTGACTTCCTGAATAGAGCCACAAGGGCCCGACGGCCGCGACGTTGCGTCCGTTTTAGATCGAATTATGGGAGGTTTTCTTGCAGCAGCCCTGGGGTTCGCTTCAGCAAAGCTTCGGGCAAGAGCGTCTTCATCTGCAATTCGATCTTGCACAGGTATCATGAACAAAGCGGAAAAGCAAGAAAATACGCGCAGCGACGCTTGCGGCGGTCGCCGCGCGCGGATTGATAGCGAAGCCGCAGGCGCCGCGTTCTCGAACCAACCGTGCGCAGCCGACTGCGTTTTACGCGCCACTCGCGGCCCGACGGCGGCGCGGCTTTGGCTCCGCTGCCGTGCTGCGAAATCGCGGCGGCATCTGCGGCGCACGCTGCGTGGAGGGCGTGGGCGACACCTGCGCGCGCGCTGCCCCGATCAGATCGCCGCCGCTGTAGCCGTGCATCGGATAGAGCGCACGGCCGAAGCGCGGCGGCGTAGCCTGCGGCCAGCCCTTTTCGAGCAGGCGCTGCGTCAGGCGCGCAATCACGCCGTCGACGTTGGAGAGATCGCGAATGAGATTGAGGCAGGCGACGATTTCATTCGGCGCAATCATCTCGGCGTGATCGCTCGGCCTCAGCGAAGCGCGGACGACCGCCAGGACGCCCTGTGCATCCACCGTCGCGGGCGTACGCAGATAAAGCACGCTGACGCCGCGGCTGAATTCGGCCGAGGATTCCGCCGCCAGGGAGATACGATTTTCGAGCGGCAGATCGCCCTTATCCGCGTCGAACGGATTTTCGAAAGGCAGGTTCGCGAACTCGCGCATCCCTGCATTGGGTGTGGCGACCGCCGCATCCGGACGGATGTCTCCGAGCCTCGCGCGCGTCGCGCGGGCTGCGACGACGACGGGCGGGGCGAGCGACAGGACGACGAACAGCCCCGCCAGCCACAGCGAAAACGGAGCAAGCGCCAGCGCGCAACAAAGCGCGAGCGCCACGAGGACGATGCCGCGCCAGGAGCCTTGCTTCTTTTCCGAACTCGAAAACATTTCCCGCCTCTCAGGTTTCGCACTTAACGCGCAATAACGGGAAACGACTCGGTCGGACTCGAATCGCGGTTTATGGCGAGTTGACGCGCGCGCGAATCTTTTTCTCGTCGGAAAGCCCCGCGTGGCGCTACGTCCGAGCTTGCAGGCGAAGGCCCGCCGACCGATGATCGGACATGCACATCATTCGCCTTCTTGCTCTCGTCATTGCCGTGCTCGCGCTGCTTGCGCCGGCCGCACACGTCCTAGAACTGCCCAACAAACTGAAGCTCGACGGCCCTTTGTGGCTGTCGGTGCAGCAATCGCTGTATCGCGGCTGGGGTCCGTTCATCGGCGCGCCGACGGAGATCGGCGGACTGGCTCTGGCGATCGTGTGCGCAGCCTTTTCCAAATTGAGCCGGGCGCGCATGCTCTGGCTGGCGGCTGCAGCCTGCTACGTGGTGATGCTGATCGCGTTCTTCATGTTCAACGCGCCGGCCAATGCGGCGATCGATTCGTGGACCGCGGCGACGCTTCCCGCGGACTGGAGCCACTGGCGCGCAAAATGGGAAACCGGCCATGCGATCGCGGCGGTATTTGCAGCGGGCGCGCTGATCTTCGTTTTCAGCGCGCGCAGCCTCGACCGGCTTGTCGTCGCATCGCGCCCCACGACGCTCTGAACGCCGGTGCGCCGGAATTCAGCGCACCAGTTCCTTCATCGCGCCGTCGAGCCCTTCCAGCGTCAGCGGATACATGCGGTTGGTCATCAGCCGCTGCATCATCTTGATCGACTGCGTGTAGTTCCACTGGTTCTCCGGCACCGGATTGATCCAGACCGTGTGCGGATAGGTGCGCGTCAGGCGCTCCATCCAGACATGGCCCGGCTCCTCGTTCATGTGCTCGACCGAACCGCCGGGCTGCGTGATCTCATAGGGCGACATCGAGGCGTCGCCGACGATCACGACCTTGTAATCGTGCGGATAGGTGTGCAGCACCTGCCAGGTCGCGGTCTTGTCGGTGAAGCGGCGCGAATTGTCCTTCCACACGCCTTCGTAGATGCAATTGTGGAAGTAGAAATGCTCCATGTGCTTGAACTCGGTCTTGCACGCGGAGAACAACTCCTCGACCTGCTTGATGTGCCAGTCCATCGAGCCGCCAATGTCGAAGAACAGCAGCACCTTCACGGCGTTGCGGCGCTCCGGGCGCAGCTTGATGTCGAGATAGCCCTGCTTGGCGGTGTCCTTGATCGTGTTCTCGAGGTCGAGCTCTTCGGGCGCGCCGGTGCGCGCGAACTTGCGCAGACGGCGCAGCGCGATCTTGATGTTGCGCGTGCCGAGCTCGGTGTCGCCGTCGAGATCCTTGAACTCCCGCTTGTCCCAGACCTTGATCGCGCGGCGGTGGCGCGATTCCTTCTGGCCGATGCGGATGCCCTCGGGATTGTAGCCGTAGGCGCCGAATGGCGAGGTGCCGGCCGTGCCGATCCACTTGTTGCCGCCCTGG
>CAMFKC010000072.1 GCA_945956975.1 uncultured Methylocystaceae bacterium
ACGACAAGGTGTCGGACGCAGATGTGCAGGTGATCGAGCGCTCCGCCTGCCCGACCTGCGGCTCCTGCTCGGGCATGTTCACCGCCAATTCCATGAACTGCCTGACGGAAGCTCTCGGCCTCGCGCTGCCGGGCAACGGCACGGTGGTGGCGACCCACGCCGACCGTAAGCGGCTGTTTGTAGAGGCCGGCCATCTGATCGTCGATCTCGCCCGCCGCTACTACGAGCAGGACGATGCGAGCGTGCTGCCGCGCGAGATCGCGAGCTTCAAGGCTTTCGAGAACGCCATGACCCTCGACATCGCCATGGGCGGCTCGACCAACACAGTGCTGCATCTGCTGGCCGCCGCCAACGAGGGCGAGGTCGGCTTCACCATGGCGGACATCGATCGTCTGTCGCGCCGCGTGCCGTGCCTGTGCAAGGTCGCGCCGTCGGTCGCCAACGTCCATGTGGAAGACGTGCATCATGCCGGCGGCATCTACGGCATTCTGGGCGAACTCGACCGCGCGGGCCTGCTCAATCGCGACACGCACTCAGTCCATTCGGAATCGCTGCCGTCCGCGCTGGAAAAATGGGACGTCACGCGCACGAATAGCGAGAGCGTGAAAACATTTTTCAAGGCGGCGCCGGGCGGCGTGCCGACGCAGATCGCCTTCAGCCAAGCCGAGCGCTTCGAGGATCTCGATCTCGACCGGAAGGGCGGCGTCATCCGCGACAAGCAGCATGCCTTCTCGCAGGACGGCGGCCTCGCGGTCCTGTTCGGCAACATCGCCATCGACGGCTGCATCGTGAAGACGGCGGGCGTGGACGAGAGCATCCTCAAGTTCACGGGACCTGCCCGCGTCTACGAAAGCCAGGATGCGGCGGTGAAGGGCATCCTCGGCAACGAGGTGAAGGCGGGCGACGTCGTCGTCATCCGCTATGAAGGACCGCGCGGCGGCCCGGGCATGCAGGAAATGCTCTATCCGACGAGCTACCTGAAGTCGCGCGGCCTCGGAAAGGCCTGCGCGCTCGTCACCGACGGGCGTTTCTCGGGCGGCACGTCGGGCCTGTCCATCGGCCATTGCTCGCCGGAAGCCGCCGAGGGCGGCCTGATCGGCCTGGTCGAGACCGGCGACACGATCGCCATCGACATTCCCAACCGCTCGATCAACCTTGTCGTTGCCGACGACGTGCTCGAGACGCGCCGCAAGGCGCAGGACGCCAAGGGCTGGAAGCCGGTGGAGAAGCGTACGCGCAAGATCACGACTGCGCTGAAGGCCTATGCCGCGCTCACGACCAGCGCCGCCAAGGGCGCCGTGCGCAAGGTGGATTGATTACGCGTTCCCTTCTCCCGCGGAGCGGGAGAAGGTTCGCGTCCGCAGCGATCTGGCGCGATCGGCAACGTAAATGGACCGCGAGCCTTCAGGCTCGCCTTGTCGCACGATTGCGAGCCTGAAGGCTCGCGGTCCAAAGTCCTCGCGGCGCAGCCTTGCACGGTGTATGCAGGCGCATGAACGAAACCGCTGGCTTGCCTCCCGAAGAAATTCCGGCCTGCCCGCACTGCGCCAAGCCCTTGGCGCTCTGCGTCTGCGAGGCCGTGGCGCCGGTCGAAAACCGCGTCGCGGTGCTCATCCTGCAGCATCCGCAGGAGCAGGACAGGCTGCTCGGCACCGCGCGGCTCGCCGCGCAGCAGCTTTCAAACGCCACATTCAAGGTCGGGCTCTCCTGGGCGAGCCTTTCTAAGGCGCTGGGTCGCGAGGCGGACGCCAGCCAGTGGGCCGTGCTGCATCTGGGCTCGGTGAAACCATCCGAACTCCCGCCAGGGCGGGAAGTCGCAGTGCTCGACAAGAAGGGCGTCGTGCTGCCCGATCAGGATACGGCGCTGAAGGGCATTCGCGGCATCGTGGTGTTCGACGGCACGTGGGCGCAGGCAAAGACGCTGTGGTGGCGCAACGCGTGGGTGCTGAAGGCGCGGCGTCTCGCGCTCGCGCCGAAGCGCCGCTCGCTCTATGGCGATCTGCGCCGGGAACCGCGCAGGGAAAGCCTGTCGACGATCGAGGCGATCGGGCTTGCCTTGTCGGCGATCGAGGGCAAGCCCGAGATCGACGCCGGATTGCGCGACGGCTTTTCGACCATGCTGGCCAAGTATCGCGCGGCCGTCGAGGCCGGCGAGGTTGTCGCGCAGGCGCCGAAGGCGGGGGGCGACCGCAGGCGCAAGTGGCGGGGCAAGACGTAGCGACGTCTCGAGCGTCATTGCGAGGAGCGTAGCGACGACGCAATCCAGAGCCACGACCGGGCTCTGGATTGCTTCGCTGCGCTCGCAATGACGGCTAGTTGTCGAGCACGCAATAGACGTCGCCGGAATTGGCCCCGTGCGGCAGCGCTGCGATCCGCGCCGCCATGTCTTCACGCGACATCCATTCGTCGAGCGCGTGGCTTTCGCCCAGCGACAGATTGAATCGGTAGGCGCCCAGCGCCGCCAGCCATTCTAGACAACGATAGGAGACATCGCGCTGGATGGTGGTGAATTCGAAGGACAGCGCCGGCAGGGGCTGCGAGAGGCCCGCCAGCACATCGGCTTCGAAACCCTCGACGTCGATCTTCACAAAGGCCGGAACGCCGTGCTCGGCGATCAGCGCGTCGAGCGTGGTCATGCTCGCCTCCACTGTCCGATCCCAGCTTTGACCCTCCCAGCCGGGCGCGCCGCCGGCCGCGGCCACGAAATCTGACGACGCCGTCGTCACCGTGGGGTTGGCGGAATTGACGTGCAGCGCGACGACGCCCTCGCGCGCGCCACAGGCGGCGCGGACCAGTGTCACGTCGGGATCGGCGCCGTAGAGCACTTCGAGCACGCGCATGCAGAGTGGCTGCGGTTCGAGCGCGACAACGCGCGCGCCGAGCTTTCGAAAGGCGCCGACGCGGTCGCCGACGTGCGCGCCGATGTCGAAGGCAAGCCCTCCCGGCCGCAGGAAACGCGCGTAGAGCGCAACCATGCGCGCTTCGTGAGCCGGGTCGCCGTAATAGACGTCGAACGACCGGCGCAGGGTGGCGAAACTTGGATTGGCGGCAAGCGCGCCGATGCGATGCGGCCGGCTCATAAGGGTCTCATCGGGATTCTCCAGCCGCCAGCCGGTCCTGCCGGCGCAAATCCGGAAAGAGCCGCATCCACAGCAACGCCACCAGGATCGTGCCCACGCCGCCGATGACGCCCGCTGGCACGGCGCCGAACAGGCCGGCCAACATGCCGGACTCGAACTCGCCGAGTTGATTGGAGGTTCCGATGAAAAGCGAATTCACTGCGCTGACGCGGCCCCGCATGCCGTCCGGCGTGCCGAGCTGCACGAGCGACTGGCGGATCACGACGCTGATATTGTCCGCCGCGCCGGTCACAGCCAGGGCGGCCAGCGACAGGATCATGTTGCGCGAGAGCGCAAAGACGACGATCGCGAGCCCGAACAGCGCCACGGCCACGAAGAGCGTGCGGCCGACGTTGGAGCCGATCATGCGGCTGACGAAGATCGACATGGCGAGCGCGCCGATTGCCGGCGCCGAGCGCAGCAGTCCGAGCCCGAGCGAGCCGGTCTCCAGAATGTCGTGCGCGTAGATCGGCAGCAGCGCCGTCACCCCGCCGAGCAGCACGGCGAACAGGTCGAGCGATATGGCGCCCAGGATCACCGGGCGCTGCCAGATGAAAGACAGGCCCGAGAAGACGGATTCGAGCGTCACGGGCGATTTCGGCAGCGCCCGGCGCTCCATCGGTACGGCGAGAATGGCGAAAAAGGTCGCAGCCGACATTGCGGCGGCGACGGCCAGCGGCACATGCGCGCCGAAGGCGTAGAGCAGGCCGCCGAGCGCGGGGCCGACGATGGTGGCCGTCTGCATGGCGGAGGACGAATAGGCCACCGCGCGCGGCAGTTCGGTTTCGCCGACAATGCCGGGCAGCAGCGCGGACATGCTGGGATGTTCGAATGCGCGCGCCGCGCCCAGCAATGCGACCGCGACGAAGATGACCGGCGCGCTCAGCCAGTCGCCGACAGCGCCGACCGCGAGCAGCGCAAGCGTGGCGACATTCACGATCTCGCAGCCCGCCACGATGCGGCGGCGGTCGACGCGGTCGGCCAGCGGCCCGACGACGAAGGTGAGCACGACCATCGGCAGGAATTGCGCGAGGCCGACGAGGCCGAGATTGTAGGCCGAGCCCGTGCGCGCATAGACGAGCCAGCCGATCGCCACGCCCGCCATCTGGAAGGACAGCGAAGTAAAGACGCGCGCGAGCAAGAACAGGCGGAAGGCGCGCCGCTCGGCAGGAGGCGCAGGCTTTGGGTCGCTCAAGTCCGGGCTCTATTCCTTCGGCGCTTCGACATAGAGCCCTTCCGGTCCGACCCAAACGAGCCGATCGTGCACCTTCGTGACGCCGGGCGTGTTTTCGGCAACCACGCGCAAGGCGTTGCGTTCCCGCTCGTCGAGGATCGCGCCTGCGAGCGTCGCCTCGCCGCGATCGACGTCGATGGCGATCAGGCTGAGCGGCGCCCATTTCTGGCTGCGCAGGGTCTCGATGATGCGCGCCCGGATCTCCTTGTCGTTCGCTGGCGCGATCTCCAGCGCAGGGGACGCCAGCGCGCGGATGACGTCGGCGCGCGCCACGACGCCCGCGACCTTGCCGTCGCGCAGCACCGGCAGCCGCTTGACGTGGCGCTTCTCCATCATCGCGACCACGTCGGCGATGTCGGCGTCGTCGGCGATGCAGGCCGGGCGATCGGTCATGATCTCGGCGATGCGCCGGCCATGCTCGCGCACGAAATCGTCAGCCTCGCGCCCGGGGCCAAGCAGGATCTCGACCCAGCGCGCGCGCTTGCGGCCCGTGCCGAGCTCTGCGCGCCGCAACAGGTCGCCTTCAGTCAGCATGCCGACCAGCACGTTGCCGGCGTCGACGACCGGCAGGCCGCTGACGCGATGCTCGATCATCAGTTTGACCGCGTCGGCGACTGTCGCGTCGGCGCGCACCGTGACGACCGGGGAGGTCATGATGTCGCCCGCTTTCATGGGAGGTCTCCGTGTCAGGCCGCGAGGCGCGCGGCCGCGTCCAGGAGCGCACGGTCCGAGCCGCGCGGGCCGAGAATGGAAATGCCGACCGGCGCGCCGTCGATGACACCCGCCGGCAGAACGAGTTGCGGCAGGCCGGCAAGGCCCGCCGGGCAGAGGAACGCCATGGCGGCGTCGCGGTAGGCCTCTAGATCGCTGGCGGACCAATCCAGTTTCGGGGCGGGGCCATGCAGCACCGGCGCAATCATCAGCCCGTCGTCGCCATAGAGCTCGAGCAGATGCCCGGCGAAGCTCGACCGCACGGCGCGCGCCTTTGCGACGTCGGCGTCGGTCACCTTCTTTGCCGCGACGAAGCGCAACGCGATTGAGGGATGCAGCACCGGCTTGCGGCTGTCGACCCAGGGGCCGTGCTGCTGGCCGCCCTCGTGCAACTGGACGATGCGGAAGGCGTCGTAGGCCTCCGCGATCGGCCGGTCGTAGACGTCCGTCGGCGCAGCCTTGCCGAGCGTGGCCTGCATTCTCTCCGCGACGGGCATCAGCATGTCGCGCACATCGGCCGGCAGCAGGGCGAAGAGATCGCGCGCGATCATCACGCGGCTGGCCTTTCCGGACGCCTCGGGCAGCAGCACGTCGCCGACGGCTTTCATCGTGGCGGCGTCGCGCGCGAAAAAGCCGCAGGTGTCGAGCGATGGCGCGAGCGGCATGCAGCGCTCGAGCGAAATGGCGCCGTGCGTCGGGCGCAGGCCGTACAGGCCGCAGAAACTCGCGGGTCCGCGCACGGAGCCTCCCGTGTCCGAGCCGAGCGCGAAATCGCACAGCCTCGCGGCCACCGCGCTGGCGGAGCCGGAGGACGAGCCGCCGGGCACACGGTCGGGCGCGGCCGAGTTGAGCGGCGTGCCGAAATGCGCGTTGGTTCCGTAGAGCGACCAGGCGAGTTCTTCGGTCTGCGTCTTGCCGACGAATTGCGCGCCGGCGGCGAGAAGCGCCACGGCGGCGGGCGTGCTTTCGCTGGCGACGGCGCTTTCGGCGAGCTTCACCGGATTGCCGCAACTCGTTCGATAGCCGGCTACATCGAAGATGTCCTTCACGCCGAACGTCAGGCTTTGCAGCGGCCCATGCGCGACGCCGGGCACGGCGACGGGCGGATAGGGCATGAAGGCGCGGGCGGGGTCTGCTGCCAGGAGCATCATTTGCATCCGTGTGTGTGATGTCGCGCGCTACACTATCAATCCCGGAGCCGCATGGGCAGTCGTCCTGCGCCGGTCCGCCATGCGGTTCCGGGCGCTCTCGGCCTGCGGCGCCATGTCGCTGGATGCGACGTAAGTCGCAACGCCGAACTTGACGCCGCGCAAGAACGGGCGCCGCCGGCGGGTCCTATGAACGGGCATGTCTCTGGCCGAAACCGCCACGCGGCTTTGCGCGATGCGCAGCGCCGCCCGCTGCGGCATATGCTCGAATGTCTTTGCAGTGCTGTCGGACGACGAGCGCGCCGCGCTCGACCGCATGAGCAAGCGGATGGTTTTCGCCGCCAAGACCTTGGTGTTCGCGCAGGGCGACGCCGCGAACCGGGTGTTCAGCCTTTCCGAGGGCGTGGTGCGCATCTACAAGCTGCTGCCCGATGGACGCCGGCAGGTCGTCGGCTTCGCGCTGCCCGGCGACTTTCTCGGATTGACGCTGCACGAAGCGCACGCGCTGACCGCCGAGGCGATCGAGCCCAGCGTCTGCTGCGCATTTCCGCGGACGGCGCTTCGCCAGCTGATCGACGGGAACATTTCGGCGCTGCGGCGCATGAACCAGCTTGTCAGCGTGGAATTGTGCGCCGCGCACGAGCGGATGATGATGCTCGGCCGCTACACGGCGGAAGAAAAGATGGCGGGCTTCCTGCTCACCTGGCGCGAGAGGCAACGCGCGCGCGGGCGCGGCGCGAAGACCGTGCCGCTGCCGATGAGCCGTCGCGACATCGCCGACTTTCTCGGCCTGACCATCGAGACGGTGAGCCGCACCTTCACGCGGCTCGAACGCTCCGGCCTGATCGAGATCGTGTCCGGCGGCGTGCGCATCCTCGACGAGGCTCGGGCCGCGCAACTCGCGGCGGCTGCGCCGGCAAGTTGAGCGCCCCGGCCGGCTCCGCCGGTCAGGCCGCCTTTTCGGCCTGTGGCCGGTTGCGCGCCATCCTGGGCGCGCCGACGCGCAGGCGCCGGTCCGACAGCGACAGCGCGCCGCCGGCCGCCATCACCAGGCCGCCGATCCAGATCAGAAGGACGAACGGCTTCCAGTAGACGCGCACGGTCGTCGTCTTGTCGGCGTTGATGTCGCCCAGCGCGACATACAACTGGCCGAGGCCGCGCCGCATGAGCGCGGCTTCCGACGTATTCATGCTGCGTGCGGAGAAGGCGCGCTTGGAGGGTTCCATCACGCCGATCTCGCGGCCGTCGCGCAGCACGACCAGGCGCGCGACATCCGCCGTGAAGTTTGGTCCCTGACGCGGCCTCAGGCCTTCGTATTTCAACTCGTATCCGGCGATCGGGATCGTGTCGCCGGGCTTGTAGGCGCCAATCGTCTCGACGCCCCATGCCGTCTCGCAGACGATGCCGATCAGCGTCAGGCCGATGCCGACATGCGCGAACATCGTGCCCCAGGTCGAGCGCGGCAGGCCGCGGGCGCGGACGAGCGCGGTTCCGAAAGGCACGCGCAGGAAGCCCGAACGCTCGACCAGTTCGGCGACCGAGCCGGCGATCACGTAGAAGCCGAGACCGATTGCCGCAAGGGCGACGACAGGCTTGCCCTGCAGCGCGAAGGCGATGACGACGCCCACCAGCGCGGCGACGAAGGCGAAGGTCAGGCGCTGCGCCGCGCCGCCGATGTCGCCCCGCTTCCAAGCCAGCAGGGGCCCGAAGGGCATGGCGAGGAGGATCGGCACGAACAGCGGCGCGAATGTGAGATTGAAGAAGGGCGCGCCGACTGAAATCTTCGCGCCCGTCAGCGCTTCGAGCGCCAGCGGATAGAGCGTGCCGACGAAGACCGTGGCGCAGGCCGTCGAGAGCAGCAGATTGTTCAGCACGAGCGCGCCTTCGCGCGAGATGGGCGCGAACAGGCCGCCCTGGCGCAGGCTTGGCGCGCGCCAGGCATAGAGCGCCAGCGCGCCGCCGATCAGCAGCACGAGAATGGCGAGAATGAACACGCCGCGCGTCGGATCGCTGGCGAAGGCGTGCACGGAGGTGAGGACGCCGGAGCGCACGATGAACGTGCCGATCAGCGAGAGCGAGAAAGTGAGGATGGACAGAAGAATCGTCCAGACCTTCAGCGCCTCGCGCTTTTCCATCACCAGTGCGGAATGGAGCAGCGCCGTGCCCGCGAGCCAGGGCATGAAGGAGGCGTTCTCGACCGGGTCCCAGAACCACCAGCCGCCCCAGCCGAGC
>CAMFKC010000073.1 GCA_945956975.1 uncultured Methylocystaceae bacterium
CGCTGCGGGTGGCGAAGTAGGTCTTTCAAGAATCCTCATCCTGAGGAGCGGGCGAAGCCCGCGTCTCGAAGGATGGCCGCGGAGAGGTTTCTGGTGTCGCCACCCTTCGAGACGCGATGCTGCGCATCGCTCCTCAGGGTGAGGATTGTTGATGGAGCGGCTCACATCCGCTTCGCAACTTCCTCCAGCATCACTTCCGTCGCGCCGCCGCCGATGGTCAGCACGCGGGCGTCGCGGGCCATGCGCTCGATCGGCGTGCCGCGCATGAAGCCCGTGCCGCCGTGCAATTGCAGGCAGCCGTGGACGACTTCGTTCAGGACTTCGGGCGATAGCGCTTTCACCATCGAGACCTCGCGCACGCAATCCTTGCCTTCCGCCGCGAGTTCCGCCGCCTGATAGGCGAGCGCACGCGCCGCCGCCGTCTTGGCGGCGAGGCTCGCCAGCTTCTGGCGCACCGCCTGCTGGTCCCACAGCGAGCCGCCGAAGGCGCGGCGCGTCTTGACGTAGTCGACCGTCAGTTCGATCGCCTTGGCGCTCTCGCCGGCGCAGATGCCGCCGATGCAGATGCGCTCGTTCTGGAACGTGTCCATGATCGAGTAGAAGCCCTTGTTGACCTCGCCGAGCAGCGCGTCCTTGCCCACGCGCACATTTTCGAAAGTCAGGGACGCCGTGTCCGAGCAGAGCCAGCCGTGTTTCTCGAGCTTCACGGCGGAGACGCCGGGCGTGTTGCGCTCGACGATGAAGAGCGAGATGCCGCGGCTGCCCTTGGCTTCCGGATCGGTGCGCGCCGCCACGATCAGCAGATTGCCGTAGACGGCGTTGGTGATGAACATTTTGGAGCCGTCGATCACCCAGTCGTCGCCGTCCCTGCGCGCGCGCGTCTTAAGGCCTGCGACATCGGATCCCGCATGGGCCTCGGTCACGCAGATCGAGCAGATGATTTCGCCGGCCACGATGCCCGGCAGATATTTGGCCTTCTGCGCCGGCGTGCCGCGCAGGGCGATGTGGCTCGCGGACATGTCCGTCTGCACGAGGACCGAAGAGGTGAAGCCGCCGAAGGTCGAGCGGCCGAGTTCCTCTGCAAACACCATGGACGCGAGCGGCCCGAGATCGGTGCCGCCGTATTCTGTCGGGTAGCGCATGCCGAGCAGGCCGAGCGCGCCCATCTGGCGATAGATCTCGCGCGGAATTTTGCCCGCCCGCTCCCATTCCTCGCCGTTCGGCAGGACATTCTCCTCCACGAAACGTCGCACCTGATCGCGCATCTGCACGAGATGTTCCGGCAGGGAGGCGGGATCGGGAAAACGGAATTCCGCGGCCGCAGCGCCGCGCGCCTGAACGTTCATGTGTCCTCCCGCGGGCGCTCTGGACGCGGCGCCCATTGTGGCCAATAATAATTAAACCGAGCGTCCGGTTTATGCAATGCGGACGAGCAAGAAGGCAGGGCGGACATGTCGATGGTGATTTCGGAGACGCGCGGCGCCGTGGCCGTGCTCACGCTCAACAATCCCACGCAATACAACGCGCTGGCCTGGGGCATGCTCGCCGACCTCAATCGCGCGCTGGATGCGGCGGTCGCCGACAGCGACGTGCGCGCGATCCTGCTGACGGGCGCCGGCAAGGGTTTTTGCTCCGGCGCGCAGTTCGGCGGCGAGACCTTCGACATGGGCGAGAAGATCGCCGACACGATGCGCACGCATCTGACGCCCGTGATCGAGAAGATGCGCGCGTCGCCCAAGCCCATCGTGAACGCGATCAATGGCCCCTCAGCCGGCGCAGGGGTCGGCATCGCGCTCGCGGGCGATGTTGTGATCGCTGCGCGTTCGGCGAAATTCATCCTCTCCTTCGTGCGCCTCGGCGCGACGCTCGACGGCGGCACGTCGATGTTCCTGCAACGCGCGATCGGCGTGGCGCGTGCGCGCGTGCTGGCGCTGACCGGCGAGCCGTTATCCGCCGAGCAGGCGGCGGACTGGGGCCTCATCTGGAAGTGCGTCGATGATGCCGTGCTGATGGAAGAGGCGACGGCGATGGCGCAAAAGCTCGCCGCCGGCGCGCCGCTGTCGATGGCGGCGATCAAGGCGCAGTTCGACGCGGCCTGGGATGCTGGCCTTGCCGAGACGCTGGAGCGCGAGGCCGTGGATCAGGCCGCCGCCTTCCGCACGCAAGACCTGCGCGAAGGCGCGGCGGCCTTCGTCGAGAAGCGCGCGCCGAAATTCGCGGGGCGCTGACCAGCATGAAAGTTCTCATCGTCTACGCGCAACCCGAGCCGAAGTCGTTCAACGCAGCCATGCTGCGCGTCGCGCGCGAGACGCTGGAGGGCGCGGGGCACGAGGTGCGCGTGTCGGACCTCTACGCCATGGGCTTCAATCCCGTCGCCAGCGCAGCCGATTTTTCCGGCCGGCGCTTTCCCGATCACCTGCAATACGACCGCGAGCAGAAGCACGCGCGGGCGAATGATCTGTTCTCGCCCGACATTGCGGCGGAGATCGAGAAGCTCCTGTGGTGCGATTTCCTGATCCTGCAGTTTCCGCTCTGGTGGTTCTCGGTTCCCGCGATCATGAAGGGCTGGTTCGACCGGGTGCTGGTGAATGGCGTCGCCTATGGCGCCGGCATGCGCTACGACACGGGCGGCCTGCGTGGCCGGCGCGCGATGATCGCCACTTCGACGGCGGCCTATCCAGGCATGTGCGCGCCAGACGGCCTGGTCGGCGACCTGGATGTGGTGCTGTGGCCGCTGCAGAACGGCACGCTCGCCTACACCGGGTTCGACGTGCTCGCGCCCTTCGTCGCGCATTCCGTCAATTACGTCGAGCCGGAACGCCGCACGCAATATCTCGCGGACTATGCGGCGCGCCTGCGCCGCGTCGAAGGCGAAGAGCCTATGTTCTTCCACCGCCTCGCCGATTTCGGGCCGGACTGGCGGCTGAAGCCCGAAATCGAACCCCGCGCCGCGGGCCAGCGCAGGCGATAGACCGCTTTCATTCAAGAAGTTTAGCGAAAACAGCGGCTTGGCTGGTGCTGTGAGAGAGGATTGAACTCTCGACCTCTCCCTTACCAAGGGAGTGCTCTACCACTGAGCTACCACAGCGTTGCGTCGTGCGCGGCGGGGCCGGCGCGGACGGCGCGCTTGTGCCACAGCGATGCGGGCATGACAAGCGTGGGTCGGCGCAGGCCGAATTGGCCTCGACGGCGCCCGCCGCCCGGCCAGCAGCTTGCAGGCGGCGGCCTTGGCTTCTAAACATGCGCCGGATCAAATCGGGGGGCTGGGCCCGCATGAGCAAGGCCGGCGCAAAAGGCGGTTCGGGGCGGGACCAGCGTCTGGCCAGCGCCCTCCGCGACAATCTGCGACGACGCAAGCAGGCGAGCCGTCCGGAAGGCGGGTCGGCGCAGGCACCCCGCGCGGACGAAGCCGGCGGGGGGTGCGAAAAAGCAGCACCATCCGAGAAACCGGCAGGCGGCGGTCGCAACAGCTAGTTTCGCCCTTGGCCCGCCACAATGCGACGGGTTTTTGACGAGGCGTATTTCGGCGGGATCGCCCGCCAGCAGGACTTGAGGGGCAGCCCGACCGCGCCCCGGAAGCGAGGGTTGATGGATCGCATTCGCATCGTCGGCGGCCACCGTCTCAACGGGACCATTCCGATTTCCGGCGCCAAGAACGCCGCCCTGCCGCTGATGATCGCCTCGCTCCTGACAGAGGGCACGCTGACGCTGGAGAACCTGCCGCGGCTGGCCGACGTCTCGCAGCTCGCGCGTATCCTGGCCAACCACGGCGTCGACTACACGATCGAGGGCAAGCGCTCCGGCGATTCGGACACACAGGGCCAGACGGTCCACCTGGCCGCCCGCCAGATCGTCGACACGACGGCGCCTTATGATCTCGTCTCCAAGATGCGCGCCTCCTTCTGGGTGCTGGCGCCGCTGGTCGCGCGCATGGGCGAGGCCAAGGTCTCGCTGCCCGGCGGTTGCGCCATCGGCACGCGCCCGGTCGACCTGTTGCTGATGGCCATGAAGGACCTCGGCGCCGAGATCGAGATCGAGGGCGGCTACGCCATTGCGCGCGCCAAGAACGGCCTGAAGGGCGGCGACATCAATTTCCCGAAGGTCACGGTCGGCGGCACGCACACCGCCTTGATGGGCGCGAGCCTGGCGCATGGGACGACCGTCATCCACAACGCCGCGCGCGAGCCGGAGATCGTCGATCTCGCGGAATGCCTGATGAAGATGGGCGCGAAGATCAAGGGCGCGGGCACCAAGACCATAGAGATCGAGGGCGTCGCCCGCCTCAACGGCGCCCGCCACGCGGTCCTGCCGGACCGCATCGAGACCGGCACCTACGCCATGGCGGTGGCCATGACCGGCGGCGACGTGCTGCTGCAGGGCGCCCGCGCCGACCTGCTACAGGCGGCCCTCGACGTGATCGAGCAGACCGGCGCGAAATGCGTCCAGACCAACGACGGCGTGCGCGTGACCCGCAACGGCGGGCCGATCCAGCCGGTGGACGTGACGACCGAGCCCTATCCGGGCTTCCCGACCGACCTGCAGGCCCAGCTCATGGCGCTGGTGACCAGGGCGAACGGTACGTCCCGCATCACCGAGACGATCTTCGAGAACCGCTTCATGCATGTGTCCGAACTCGCCCGCTTCGGCGCGCAGATCCGGCTGGACGGCGACACGGCCATCATCGAGGGCGTGGAAAAGCTGAAGGGCGCCCCCGTCATGGCGACCGACCTGCGCGCCTCCGTTTCGCTCGTCATCGCCGCGCTGGCGGCCGAAGGCGAGACGACGGTCAACCGCGTCTACCACCTCGACCGCGGCTTCGAGGCGCTGGAGAAGAAACTCGGCGCCTGCGGGGCCGAGGTGGAGCGCATCTCGGCGGGTTGAACGGGACCGCGAGCCTTCAGGCTCGCTTTTCCGCTCGCGGAGGCCGGCGAGCCTGAAGGCTCGCGGTCCATTGCCCTTGCCCTGCCGACCCGCCGCCCCCACATGGCGTGGACGAGGCCGCCATGCAAAAATCCTGTCCCGACAGCGAAAATCCGCTCCGCCTGATCGCCTTCGATGCGGAGGACCTCGAGGTCGTCTCCGCTCACCTGCAGGACGCCCTCGTGCGGGTCGGCGACATGGCCTGGTTGCCGGAGCAAAACCGGTTCGTGCTGGGCCTCTCCCGATTTGACTGGGTCTCCGCGGAGGCCGGCCAGTGCGAGCGGGCGGTTGCGGCGCTGGAATTCCAGCGCGTGCGCACGGTGCGGCAGAACGGCGTGCCCCAGCGCGAGCCCAATACGGTCCTCAACCTGCTGGCCATTGCCTTCGAATCGGGCGAGTCCCCTTCGGGCCACATCATCCTCACCTTTTCCGGCGGCGCGGCGCTGCGGCTGGACGTGGAATGCCTCGAGGCGCATCTGACCGACCTCGGCCCCCGCTGGACGGCCAAATCGCGGCCCGGCCACGCGCTTGACGCGGGCGCCACTCAAGGGTCATGACCTGACGGACCTTTGCCGGGCGCTTTCTGCCGCCCGATTCCGGAGCTGAACATGACCCTGCGGCTCGACGCCACGGCCGCCGATTTCGACGCGCGTTTTGCCGAGCTTCTCGCCATGAAGCGCGAAGTCTCGGAGGATGTCGATTCCGCCGCCCGCGCCATCATCGCCGACGTCGTCGCGCGTGGCGACGAAGCCCTCATCGAACTGTCCAGGAAATTCGACCGGATCGACCTTGGCCAACGCGGCCTCGCGATCGGCAAGGCCGAAGTGGAAGCAGCCGTCGCCGCCTGCCCGAAGGCCGCGCTCGATGCGCTCGACGTGGCGCATGGCCGCATCGTCGCCTTCCACGAGCGTCAGAAGCCGCAGGACCTCCGCTTTACCGACGAGGCCGGCGTCGAGCTCGGCTGGCGCTGGACGGCGGTGGAAGCTGTCGGCCTCTACGTGCCCGGCGGCACGGCCTCCTATCCGTCATCCGTGCTGATGAACGCTGTGCCCGCCAAGGTGGCCGGCGTGCCGCGCGTGGTGATGGTGGTGCCGACCCCCGACGGCGCGATCGACCCGCTGGTGCTGGCCGCGGCCTCGCGCGCGGGCGTCGACGAGATCTACCGCATCGGCGGGGCGCAGGCCGTCGCCGCGCTGGCCTATGGCACGAAGACGATCAAGCCCGTCGCCAAGATCGTCGGTCCCGGCAACGCCTTCGTCGCGGCGGCCAAGCGCCGCGTCTTCGGCCAGGTCGGCATCGACATGATCGCCGGCCCCTCGGAAGTGCTGGTCATCGCGGACGCCAGCGCCAATCCCGCCTGGATCGCGGCCGACTTGCTCGCGCAGGCGGAGCACGACACGGCTGCCCAGAGCATCCTCATCACCGACAGCGCAGACCTCGCGCGCGACGTCGAGCGCGCCGTAGAAGCCCAGCTCACCACGCTGCCACGCGAAAAGATCGCGCGGGCGAGCTGGAATGATTTCGGTGCGACCATCGTGGTGAAGGCGATCGACGACGCGATCCCGCTCGCCGACCGCATCGCCGCCGAGCATCTCGAAATCATCACGGAAAATCCGGAGGCGCTCGCGTCGCGCATTCGGAACGCCGGGGCGATCTTCCTCGGCGCGCACACGCCCGAAGCCATCGGCGACTATGTCGGCGGCTCCAACCATGTGCTGCCGACGGCGCGCTCGGCGCGCTTCTCCTCCGGTCTCGGCGTGCTCGACTTCATGAAGCGGACGTCGATTCTCAAGTGCTCGCCGCAGTCGCTGAACCTGCTCGGTCCATCCGCGATTGCGCTCGGCGAGGCGGAGCGGCTGGAGGCCCATGCGCGTTCCGTGGCGATCCGCATCAACAGGGGCGCGGCATGAGCGACGACAACAAGCGGCTGATCGCCATCACGCTCGACGAGGCCTCGATCGGCCGCGGCACGCCCGATCAGGAACACGAGCGCGAGATCGCCATCTACGATCTCATCGAGGAGAATGTCTTCGCGCTGCCGGGCCACGACGGCGGGCCCTACTCGCTCTTCATCGCGCTGCACGAGGCCAAGCTCGCCTTCGACATCAGGGACGGCGAGGGCGCAACCGTCATCACGCACATTCTGTCGCTCACGCCCTTCCGCCGCATCCTCAAGGACTATTTCATGGTCTGCGAGAGCTATTATGCGGCGATCCGCACCGCGACGCCGGCGCAGATCGAGGCCATCGACATGGGCCGCCGCGGCCTGCACAACGAGGGCGCGCAGCTTCTCGCCGAGCGGCTGAAGGGCAAGATCGAGTGCGACATGGACACGTCGCGTCGGCTCTTCACGCTGGTCACAGCCCTGCACTGGAAGGGCTGACGCGGCGTGTCCCGCGCCTGCCTAGCATGTCCCGCAAAAGTTGCAGACTTTTGCGAGAAGGATATGCGCTCTAAAGCGCTAGGAGCCTGAACGATGGAGAGCGGCCGCCGCCCGCAATCCATTCTGTTCTGCTGCACCTTCAACGCCGTTCGCTCGCCGATGGCGGAGGCGATCGCGCGCTATTACTACGGCCGCGAAATCTACTTCGCGTCCGCCGGCGTGAAGGAAGGCGAACTCGATCCCTTCGCCGTCGCCGCGATGGACGACATCGGCATCGACATCCACAAGTACAAACCGCACACGTTCGAGGATCTCGAGGATTCGAGCTTCGACCTCATCGTGTCGCTGTCGCCGGAGGCCCACCACAAGGCGCTGGAATTCACGCGCACGCTGGCCGTGGACGTCGTCTACTGGCCGACGGTGGACCCCACCGCCGTACAGGGTTCGCGCGAGCAGATGCTCGACGCCTATCGCGCGGTGCGGGATGGATTGAAGAAGCGCATCACGGCGCTGTTGTCGCCGGGTTGAATACCGGACCGTGAGCCTTCAGGCTCGCCTTGATCCGCATGAAGCGAGCCTGAAGGCTCGCGGTCCAGATTTCACTTCCGGTATTGCTCGTCGCTCACCTGTTCCATCCAGTCCACCGCCTTCCCGTCCAGCTTCTCCTGGATTGCGATATGCGTCATCGCGGTGGTCGCCGCCGCGCCGTGCCAATGCTTCTCGCCCGGCGCGAACCAGATGACGTCGCCCGGCCTGATTTCCTCCACCGGGCCGCCCTCGCGCTGCGCCCAGCCGCAGCCATCGGTGACGATCAGCGTCTGTCCGAGCGGATGGGTGTGCCAGGCCGTTCGCGCGCCGGGCTCGAACGTCACGCGGGCGCAGGCGACGCGCGCGGGATCGGGCGCGGAATGCAGCGGGTCGATCCGCACCTTGCCGGTGAAATAATCCGCCGATCCGCTGTCCGACGGCCTTGAGCCGATGCGTTCGATCTTCATGTGTCTCTCCGGTCTGACGCCACTTCAGGAGATAGGACGCGCGCGCCGCAAGTGCAGGGCTGCGGCGCCTAAAGCC
>CAMFKC010000074.1 GCA_945956975.1 uncultured Methylocystaceae bacterium
CCTTCAGGTCCGCCATCGGCTCGTCGTAGAGATCGAAACGGCGAGCCTCGACGAGATCGGTGAAGGCCGCGCGCGGCAGGCTCAAGGCGCGGATCGTGTCGATCAGCGCGGCGGCGACAGGATGCGACCGCACATCGCCGCGCGCCTCGCCCTCGATGGCGTCCACCCACCATTGCATGCGGATCTCGCCGGGCATCGGATCGGACACCGTCTCGCGGATGCGGGCGATCTCGAGGCTGAAGGCGTAGAGCGCGTGCAGGCGCGGCCGAAGATCGGCGCGCGCGAACATGCAGGCGAGCCAGCGGTCGCGGTCGTGCAGCTTCAGCAATTCTTCACAATGGGCGTAATTGTCCGCCATCCTGCGCGCCCTGTCCTCCTCGGCTGGCGCGGCTTCGCTGCTCTCGGCGGCGGCCTGCATCATGGGTTCCTCGCCCGGCGCGTTATACGGCGATCAGCGCGGCGGCGACCCGCCTGCCCTCGCCCATCAGTATGTTGTATGTACGCGCCGCGGCCCCGGTGGCCATAGGCTCCGCGACGATTTTCAGCGTTCGCAGGCGCTGGACGAGCGCAGGCTTGAGAGGCGCGAGGTCGAGCCCGGTTCCGACCAGAAGATGCTCGATCCTGTCCGGCGCCTCCGCCAGCACGCGGGCGAGCGAGGCCTCGTCGATATCGGCTGGCGCAGTCACGTCCCAGGCGTAGAGGCCGGACGGCAAGGCCAACAGCGAGCCGCGATGCGACATGCCCGCGAACTTGAAGCCGCCCTCTCCGTAGGCGTCGATCGGATGGCGGCCGGGCAGATAGCCGGCGGGGCGGTCGGTCATTCCGTGTCCTCGTATCCGCGCTCCTGCGCGGGGTGCTGAACGCTCAGGACGACGATAGCGCCCGCCCGCTCGTCGACGATGTAATAGATCAAATAGATAGCGCGGGGCTACGCGTTTCCGGACGCCGGGCGCCTTCTGAAGTCGACCGATCAGGGGAAAAGCCAATGCGTTGGTGAGAGGATCGAGGCGCGCACGCGTAGGGCGCTGGCTGGACTGCGTTCTCGGAGATAATCGGGATGTCGGCAATGTTGCGCGCCGCTCGCGGCGTGAACAGCAGCTTCACGGTACAAAGCGGCGGAAGGCTGCCTCTACGTCAGCAGCTGACGCAAACTTGCCAGCGCGCCCCTCGGCCAACCCCTCAAGCACGTCGGCAAGGTGCGCAGGATCGATGTCTTCTACCCCGGGATTCTCGCCGCTGGCGAGTTGCAGCATGGCGCGCGCGATCTCGTCCTGATCGGCCGAAGGAAGTCGCTTCACGGCCGCGACGGCCTTGTCGAGCAGCTTGGTCATGCCTCCAAGCTAGCGGCAAACCGGAATGGCGTCACGCGCTTAGCGCGCGCCCTCAGCCGCCCCGTTCTTCGTTTCGACGGCCTCGGCGCGCGTGGCTCCCTCCGTCCGCAGGCCGAGGTAGATCATCATCGGTGAGCAGATGAAGATCGAGGAATAGACCGCGACGCAGACGCCCCAGGTCATTGCGAGCGAGAACGACCGGATCACCTGGCCGCCGAAGATCACCAGCGCGAGCAGCGCCAGCAGCACGGTGGTCGCCGTCATGAGCGTGCGGGGCAGCACCGCGTTGATCGAGATATCGATCAGCTGGTCGGTCGGCATCTTCTTGTATTTGCGCATCATTTCCCGGATGCGGTCGAGCACGACGACGGTTTCGTTCAGCGAATAGCCGACGATGGTGAGAATGGCCGCGATCGAGGTCGTGTTGAACTCGAGCTGCGTGAACGAGAAGAACCCGACGGTGAGCAGAAGGTCGTGCATCGTCGCGATGACGGCAGAAATGGCGAATTGCCACTCGAACCGGAACCAGAGGTAAGCGAGCACCGCGATGATCGAAAGGACGACGCCGAGCGTGCCGGATTGCACGAGTTCGGCGGACACCGAAGGACCCACCGTCTCGATGCGGCGGATTTCATAACCGTCGGTGACGGCCGTCTTGACCTTCTCGACCGCCGCCGCCTGCGCCGCATCGCCGCCCGGCTGAACGCCGAAGCGCAGCGTCACGTCGGACGTGTTGCCGAAGGATTGCACGCCGACGTCGCCGACGCCGAGCTTCTCGGCGAGGTTGCGCAGGAGCGAAATATCGGCCGTGCCGCTCTTGGCCCGCAATTCCATGAGCGTGCCGCCGGCGAAGTCGATGCCGAAGTTCATGCCCCAGACGATGAAGAGGACGACGGAGCAGATCGAGAGGAAGGCCGAGAACGGATAGCTCACGCGGCGGAACCGCATGAACGGGAATTTCGTGTTCTCGGGCGTGAGGCGCAGGAGCTTCATGGTTTCGTCTCCCCGCTCAGATCGGCAGCTTGGTCGGCCGCGCGAAGCGGTACCACACCGCGATCATCATGCGCGTCATGGTGACGGCGGTGACGATGGTGGTGAGGATGCCGAGCCCCAGCGACACGGCGAAGCCGCGCACCGGACCCGAGCCCAGGAAGTAGAGGATGACGGCGGCCACGAACATGGTGACGTTGGAGTCCACGATCGTGCCGAAGGCGCGCTTGAAACCCGCGTCCAGCGACGACAGGATCGAGCGGCCCATGTGGTTTTCTTCGCGGATGCGCTCGTAGATCAGCACGTTGGAATCAACCGCCATGCCAATGGTGAAGACGATGCCGGCGATGCCGGGCAAGGTCAGCGTCGCGCCGAGCAGGACGAGCGCTGCGAAAATGAAGAGGATGTGCACGAACAGCGCGATATTGGCGAAGACGCCGAAAACGCCATAGGTGACGAGCATGTAGACCACGACCAGCGCCGCGCCGACATAGGACGCGCGCTCGCCGGCGTCGATCGAATCCTGGCCGAGGCCGGGGCCCACCGTGCGTTCCTCGATCGTGGTGAGCTTGGCGGGCAACGCGCCGGCGCGCAGCAGGATCGCCAGATTGTTGGCCTGCTCGACCGTGAAGCGGCCGGAGATCTGGCCCGAGCCGCCGGTGATCGGCGAGATGATGCGCGGCGCGGAGATGACCTTGTTGTCGAGCACGATCGCGAAGGGCTTGCCGACATTGCGCGTCGTGACTTCCGCGAATTTCTGGCCGCCGCGCAGATTGAAGCGGAAGTTGACGACCGGCTCGCCGTTGCGCTGGTCGAAGCCCGGCTGGGCGTCGGTCAGGTCCTCGCCCTGCACCATCACCTGCTTTTCGACCGGGATCTTGCCGCCCTCGGTCTGGTCCAGCTCCTCGACATCGGCGGGATTGTCGCCGGGCTGGCTGACGAGCCGGAACTCGAGCTTGGCCGTCGTGCCGAGCAGCTCCTTCAGCTGCTGCGGATCCTGCAGGCCCGGCACCTGCACCAGAATGCGATCCGCGCCCTGGCGCTGGATGGTCGGCTCCTTCATGCCGGAGCCGTCGATGCGGCGACGCAGCACCTCGATCGACTGGTCCACCGCGCGGCGGACCTTGTCCTGCACGCCGGCTTCCGTGATCACGACCTGCACGACGCCGTTCTCGCCCGGCTTGATCTCGACGCCCTGCACGCCGGCCGCGCCGAGCAGCGCGCCGCCCGTTTGCTGCCCGAGGCCGCGGATCTTGGGGATGACCTTGTCGACTTCCGCCGGGTTGGACAGGCGGAACTGGACGCCGCGCGCCTGCATGGCGATGCCGCCGACGACGCCGGCCTTTTCCTCGCGCAGCACGCGACGCACGTCATCGCGCAAATTCTCGACCATGGTGCGGACGACGGCAGGCGAATCCACCTCGAGCAGGATGTGCGACCCGCCCTGAAGGTCGAGGCCGAGCGTGATCGTCTTCATCGGCACCCAGCTGGGGAGGCGCGCATGAAGCGCGTCCCGCGCGGCGGGCGAGAGCATGGAGGGGATCACGATCAGCATCGCGATCAGCGTGATGCCGACGATGGAGGCGACTTTCCAGGGGGCGAAGCGGAGCATGGGTCTCGTTCGTCAGGCCGCCTCAGGCGGCCGTTTCCTTCACCGGCTCGCCCTTGGCGCGCACATCCGAAATCATCGCGCGGGCGACGCGCACGCGGACGTTGGGGGCGATCTCGACCTCGACTTCCGCCGCGTCGGTCACCTTGGTGACCTTGCCGATGATGCCGCCCGCCGTCACGACCGTGTCGCCCCGGCGAATCGAGCCCAGCATGTCCTGCGTCTCCTTGGCGCGCTTCTGCTGCGGGCGAATGATGAGGAAATACATGATGACGAGGATGATGGCGAAAGGCGCCATCTGCATCAGCATTTCGGCGCCGCCGGCAGAACCGCCGCCGGCGGTCTGGGCGAAGGCGGGGGTGATTAGGTTCATGAGCATCCCGTGAAAGGGGCCGAATGGCCGGAAATTGCGCGCGGACTATAGCCAGAAGCCCGGGCAAGGCAATGCCGCGCGGGGCGAACCCGCGGCCAAATTGGCGTGAAGGCGGCCCCGCGCTAGCATCGCAGCGACGCTGACCTGCAAATCGAGGCGAATCTTTGGAAAAGGAACGACTGGCCGCCTTCTCGGACGGCGTACTGGCCATCATCATCACGATCATGGTGCTCGAACTCAAGGTGCCGCACGGCGGGGAGCCGGGCGATCTCGTCAAGCTGATCCCGGTCTTCCTCAGCTATGTGCTGAGCTTCGTCTATGTCGGGATCTACTGGAACAACCATCACCACATGCTGACGACCGTCCATCGGGTGAATGGCGCGATCCTGTGGGCGAACATGCACCTGCTCTTCTGGCTGTCGCTGATCCCGTTCGCGACCGCGTGGCTCGGCGAAAATCATTTTTCGAAATGGCCAACCGCGCTCTACGGCGTCGCGCTGCTGGCGTCGGCCATCGCCTACTACATCCTGCAGCAGACGATCGTGCGGGCGCAGGGTCACAATTCCCTGCTGCGGCGCGCCGTCGGCTCGGACATCAAGGGCAAGGCCTCACCCGTTCTCTATGCCAGCGCGATTGGCCTCGCCTTCGTGGCGCCGCTCGTATCCAATCTGATCTACGTCTTCGTCGCGCTGGTCTGGCTCGTGCCCGACAAGCGGATCGAACGCATTGTTGCGGAGGTTGAAAAGTGACCGACTATATCGATCCCACTAAGGAGACCTTCGCGAAGTTCCGCGCGTCGGACCGGCCGGGCCCGATCCACATGCTCAATCTCGTCAAGTTCCGCGACAAGGCGGTCTACCCGGACGGCCGCGACGTGACCGGCGCGGAGGCCTACAAGTCCTACGCCCGCGAGAGCGGGCCGATCTTTCGGGGCCTCGGCGGCAAGCAGGTGTGGATCGGCAAGCCGGAAGTCATGCTGATCGGCCCGCAGGAGTCCGAAAAGTGGGACATCGCCTTCATCGCGGAATATCCGAGCGTGCAGGCCTTCGTGGACATGCTGCGCGACCCCGTCTACCGCGAGGCGGCCAAGCACCGCACGGCCGGCGTCGCGGACTCGCGGCTGCTCCGCCTGGAGCCGGCCGCGGCGGGGAGGGAGTTCGGCGAGATCGAGTAGCCGGGCCAGTCCTCAGTCGAGGAAAGCCAGGATGGCGGCGATCGTATCCTTCGGGTTTTCCTCCATCAGCCAGTGGCCGGCGTTGGGAATGACAGCCTCGCGCACGTCGGATGCGGCGAAGCGGACGACGGCGGCCATCTGGGCGCCAAACGAACTTTCGCCGCCCACGGCCAGAACCGGCATGGGCAGAAGCCCCTTGGCGGCGAGCGTCGCGGAATTGTCGATCGCATCCTGATCGAATGCCTTGAACTGCTCGAAGCCCGAATGCATGGCGCCGGGCCGCGCGTAGAGCGCCGCATAATGCGTGCGAGACGCCTCGTCGAAATGCGCGGGGTTGGCCGAAAACTCGTTCCAGAAGCGGTCGAGATAGATGCGCTCGCGGCCTTCGACGAGCCGCTCCATGTCCGGCCCGCCGAAGCGGAAATGCCAGAGCAGCGGGTTCTTTAGAATTTCTTCCCACGGCCCGATGCCGGGCACCGGCGCGTCCATCAGCACCAGCTTGCTGACGCGTCCCGGAAAGTCCGTCGCGAAGGCGTAGGCGACCATGTTGCCGATATCGTGCGCGACGAGCTGGATGTCGCCGACGCCCAGCGCATCGAGCACGCGTCCCATTTCCTTCGCCTGGGATTTCTTGTCGTAGCCTCCCGCCGGATGCGAACTCAGCCCCATGCCGCGCAGATCGGGGACGATGACGCGATGGGCGCCCGACAGGCGGCCGGCGAGTTCGCCCCACATGTCGCCGGTTTCGCCATAGCCGTGCAGCAGCAGGACGGGCGCTCCGGCGCCGCCGCATCGGACGAAAATGTCCGCATCGCCCACGGATATGGTTCGGGTCTCAAAGAATTGTGGAAATGGCGTGATCGGCATGGTCGTCCCCCGGGACGGACGGCGGCCGCGTCCGTCCTCGCGGGTAGATGGCGCGGGCCGGACAAGTCGCAATGCCCTGACGCGCCGGCAAAATTCCGCGCCGTGCCGCATGGGGCCGCACGCTGGCGCCACGGACGCCGGACCATTAGGCTGCGCCCGGAGGGACAAAAGCGGCGAGGCGTCCGGCAGGCGCTGCATCGCCGACCGCCGGGATGGAACATGATCTCGTCGCTCCGCAATCTGGCGGTCTGCGCCAGCCTCGCCTTTGTCGTCGCGCCCCCGGTCACGCAGGCCGCCTCGGGAACCATCATCGCGCTGGGCACCAGCAACACGCGCGGGCGCGGCGTCGATCCCTCGCAATCCTACCCCGCGCAATTGCAGGCTTCGCTGAAGGCGCGCGGACATGATGTGCGCGTGATCAACCGGGGCGTGAACGGGGCGAGCAGCCTCGAAGTGCTGGCGCAGGCGGCCTCCGTGCCTGTCGGCACGACGCTGGTGCTCTACGAATATGCGGGCAATAACGACAGGGCGAAGCGCGTTTCGGACGGGCCTGCGAACATGGCGACGCTCCAGAGCCGGCTCGCCGCCAAGGGCGTGCGCGGCATCGACGTGACCGGCGCATTCCACAGCGAATACCGGCGGGCCTTCGCCAATGGCTTGCTGGTGAACGATCACGGCCCGCATCTCAATCCGCAGGGCCATGCCGAACTCGTGCAGTCCATCCTCGCGGATGTCGAGGCCGCGCTCACACGCTGAGGCGCGGATTGCCAGCGGCGCCGCGCACGGGCAGACTTGACCTCGACAAGGCGAAAACGCCGGGTGGAGGAAACATTCATGCAGCGCATCACCGCCGCCGCTCTGGCGCTCGGCCTGACCGCCACGACCGCTCTTGCGCCTGGAGCTTTCGCGCAAACCCCGAAATTCGCCAACCAGGGCGTGAGCGACACGGAAATCGTGATCGGCACGCATCAGGACCTGTCCGGACCCATCAAGGCCTATGGCGTCAACGGTTCGAACGGCATGCGCATGGCGCTGGAGGAGATCAACGCATCGGGCGGCATCAACGGGCGCAAGCTGCGGCTGGTGCTGGAGGATGTCGCCTACGATCCCAAGAAGGCCGTGCTCGCGACGCAGAAGATGATCGAGCTGGACAAGGTCTTCGCCATGGTCGGCACGCTGGGCTCGCCGACGACGCTCGCGCCGCAGCCGAACGTGCTCGCGGCGGGCGTGTTCCAGCTCTTTCCGATCTCCTCGGCTGAATTCACCTATCAGATGGATCCGGCGCAGCCGCAGGACCGGCTGAAATTCGCGACGACCCAGCCTTACCCCGAGGCGACCAAGGCCACGATGCGCGAGATGATGAAGCGCACGAAGGCGCAAAAGCCTTGCGTGATGTATCAGGACGACGAGTTCGGCAAGAACATCTACACCGGCTTCATGGCCTATATGGACGAAGCGAAGATCAAGCCCGCGAGCGTGACGACATACAAGCGCGGCGCGAGCGAATTCTCCTCGCAGATCGCCCGCATGAAGGCGGACGGCTGCGACCTCGTGTTTCTGGCAACGATCGTGCGCGAAACGATCGGCGCCATGACGGAAGCGCGCAAGACGGGCTGGGACCCGGTGTTCGCGACCTCGGCGGCGGCGAACGTGCAGGACGTGGTCACGCTCGGCAAGGAGATGGTGGAAGGGCTCTATGCGACGGGTCTCTACGAGACGCCGTACGAAGACACGGCCACGCCGCGCGTGAAGGAATGGATCGCGACGCATCGCAAGATGTTCGGTGGCGATCCGAACACGCAGACGATCTACGGTTACAACGCCATCATGAATTTCGCCTGCTACGCCAAGATGGCCGGCAAGGACCTCAACGGCGCGACCATGCTGGCGGCGCTGGAATCGGGCAAGGGCTGCGCGGACATTTTCGGCGACAAGCCGCTCGCCTATTCCAAGGACAATCACCTGCACGCCATCACCGCGCAACTGCACCAGATCAAGGGCGGGCGCTGGGTGACGC
>CAMFKC010000075.1 GCA_945956975.1 uncultured Methylocystaceae bacterium
CGCCCACGCCGTAGCCGCCGCGCCCCGCCTTCGCTTATCCTCGCGCCGAAAACCAGATCGGATCGGGCCGGGGAAACATGACCGACATCGTCGCAGCCGCCGTCGCGCTGCAACCGGAAATCCGCGCGCGCGCCGCCGAGATCGAGAAGGCCAGGCGCCTGCCGGCCGATGTCGCGCAGGCGCTGGCCCGCGCCGGGCTCTTCCGCATGGCGACGCCGAAGGAGATCGGCGGGCTGGAGGCCCCGCCAGCCGACATTTTCCGCGCCATCGAGGCCGTGGCCGAGGCCGACGCGTCGGCCGGCTGGTGCGTGATGATCGGCGCGACGTCGGGCATGACGTCGGCCTGGCTGCCCGCCGACGTCGCCCGCCCGATCTTCGGCCCGCCCGACGTCATCACCTGCGGCGTCTTCGCGCCGATGGGCCGCGCGGTGGAGGAGGGCGGCGATTATGTCGTCAACGGCAGGTGGCAATGGGCGTCAGGCTCGGCCAATTGCCAGTGGCTGATGGGCGGCTGCGCGATTCTCGCCGACGGCGCGCCGCGCAAGCTGCCCAATGGCGCGCTCGATTCGCGGATGATCATCTTTCCCCGCGAGAAGGTGGAGCTGATCGATTCGTGGAATGTCGCCGGCCTTTGCGGCACAGGCTCCGGCGAGATGCAGGTGAAGAACCTGCGCGCGCCAAAAGCGCATTCCGCCTCCATCGTGGTGGACAGGCCGCAGGCGCAGGGGCCGCTCTACGCTTTCCCGGTGTTCGGCCTGCTGGCGCTGGGCGTCGCCTCTGTCCTGATCGGCAATGCGCGCGCGGCGATCGACGAACTCGTCGATCTCGCCAGCGGCAAGCGGCCCCAGGGCTCGACCCGCGTGCTCGCGGAACGCGCCACCGCGCAGGCCACCCTCGCCGAAAATGTCGCGCGCCTGCGCGGGGCCCGCGCCTACATGCACGAAGCGGTCGACGAAGCCTGGGACAAGGCGCGCGCGACGGGAGCCGTTGAGCTTGACCAGCGCGCCGCGCTGCGGCTGGCCGCCACCCATGCTGCGCGCACGGCCGTCGCAGTCACGCGAGAAATGGCCGAGCTCGGCGGCGGCTCCTCGGTCTTTCTCGCCTCGCCGCTGCAGAGGCGCCTGCGCGACGCCTTCGTCGGCGCGCAGCACATGATGGTGGCGCCCCAGACGAACGAACTGACCGGCCGCTACCTCATGGGACTGCCGACGGACGCGAGCTTCCTCTGACGGTGCGGCATCGGCTGCAGTTCGATCACGGCGCCGCCGAGCATCGCGTTGAACAGACGCATCATCAGCGAAATCTGCGCCTGCATGATCTTGCGCAGGTGCGGGCACTTCGCCATTGACCCTTTCAGGATACGATAGCCGCGCTGTACGTCGTGCTCGACGTAGCCGAGGTCCATCAGCCGCGCGACCTTGCGGCGCACGGTCGTGCGCGGCATGCCGGAAATCTCCGCCAGCGGCAGAAGGCGGATCCAGGCGTAATCTTCCTCGATGCGGTCGTCGACGGACTGATACCGGTCGAGATTGGCGGGATCGGCCATGATGTGCGCGACGCTGGCGACGCAAACCGCGCAGAGAATGAAGTAGCTGTCGATGTCGCCCTGAAATCGCTGCGCGACCATGCGCGCCATTTCCATCGAATACTGGTTGAAGCTGTGGGCGACGATCAGGCCGTTGTCCCGCGCCGCCTTGCGTTGCAGTCGCGCCTTCATCGATTCCTGCGCCTTTGGCTCGAGCGAGGCCGTAACAGTGTCCAATATGGACATCAGCTGACTTGCCCGGTCAACACGTAATTTTGCAGATTGTCCGCGGGGCAGGTCCTGCAAACGAGCGAAGGCTTAGAGGAGGCGGGTTGGCGCATCGGCCGGCAGGGAAGGGGCGGATCGTTCGATCTTTCCGCGCCTTCCCCCTGTCCTGTATCGTCCCCGTTCCCACGCTTGACGTCGCTCACGCGCTATAGCGTCGCACCCGGCCGGATTGGCTCAAACTGCCGCCAAATGCGGCGGCGCGGGCGCCCTTTCTGTGAGCAGTCGCACTCGACGCAATTCCACGCCGCGCCTACATTCATGACCAGAACTTGGCCGGGATGCAGGAATGAGCTTTGCCGATGCGCCGCGCAATGGCGATCCGATCGCCGTCGCGCCGACCATCCTGCCGGCGGCCCAGCGTTTGCGCATCCTCGCCTATTTCGGGGGGCTCACCGTTATTTTGGCGCTGGCTGATCCCGCTGGCGGCCTTCTCGACATACCCTTGAGTTTCTACCTCAAGAACAAGCTCGGCCTGTCGGCGACCGAAGTCTCGGTCTTTCAGGCGATTGCGGGCCTGCCGCTGCTGGTCGCCTTCCTGTTCGGCTTCGCGCGCGACCGCTGGAATTTGCTCGGCCTGCGCGACCGCGGCCTGATGATCGTCTTCGGGGCGGTCGCGGCGGCGCTCTATCTGGGCTTCGCCTTCACGCCGATGAATTACGCGACCTTGCTGCTCGCGATCTTCCTGCTCACGGCCTTCACGCTTTTTCTCGACGCCGCCGAAAACGGGCTGGCTTCCGTTCTCGGCCAGCAGCACGCCATGCCCGGCCAGATGAGCGCGACCTGGAGCGCTTTCGGCTCCGTGCCGGCGGTCGGCGCGCTGTTGCTCGGCGGCTATTTCTCGGACTGGCTGGAAGACCAGGACGGCAACATCGCCGCGCGCGCGCTGTTTCTCGTCGGCGCCGGCTTGTCGATCCTCGTCGTGCTCTACGCCCTGCTGCGCCCGCGCGCCGTGTTCGACAATCTTCGCGACGAGCGCCTGGAGTCCGGCCGCCCGATGCGCGACCTCCGGCGCCTCTTGCGCCACAAGCCGATCTACCCGGCGCTGATCATCTGGATGCTCTGGAACTTCGCCCCGGGCTCCTCCACCCCGCTGCAATATTACCTGCAGAACACGCTGAAGGCGCCTGATTCCGTCTGGGGCCAATGGAGCGCGATCTTCGCGGCCTCCTTCGTGCCCACCTACATTCTGTTCGGCTGGCTGTGCACGCGCGTCTCGCTGAAGAAACTGCTGTGGTGGGGCACGATCGTCGCCATCCCGCAATTCGTGCCGCTGCTCTTCATCCACTCGACGACGGCCGCGCTGGTCGCGGCCGTGCCGATGGGCCTGATGGGCGGCATGGCGACAGCGGCCTATCTCGACCTGATGATCCGCTCGTGCCCGCCGCGCCTGCAGGGCACGGCGATGATGGCATCCTCGGGCCTCTACTACATCTCCGCGCATCTCGGCGATGTCTGGGGCGCCTTCATCTATGAGAAATACGGCGGCTTCACCATTTGCGTGGCGATGATTACGGTCGCCTATGCGCTGATCGCGCCCGTGCTGCTAACCGTGCGCGACGAACTCACCCTGCTGCCGGACAACGAGGTCGGCTCTCAGTCGCGCGACAGCGTCACGAGCTGATAGAGGCCTGCGAAGAAGCGCTTCGGCTCTGTCGCGCGCGTGCCCGCCGGCGCGAAGTCCACCACTGGCCTGCGCCACATGTCGATCGCGAACGGCTCGAGCACGGTCAGCACCGGGATCATCAGCAGCCGCCACGGGCTCCACCAGCGCGGCCTGGCGTATTCCATCACCACCACCTTGCCGCCGGGCTTGGTCACGCGTAGCGTCTCCGCGATGGTGCGGCGGCGGACGTCCTCGGGCTGTTCGTGCAGCAGGAAGAAAAGGACGGAGCGGTCGAACCGCCCGTCCGGAAAATCGAGCCGCGAGGCGTCCATCACATGCGTGCGCAGCGGCGCGTCCGGCGGCAGTTTGGCCTCGAGATTGTGGATCTGCGCGGGCACGACGTCGATCACGTCGAGCCGGCCGCCCTGCGGCGCGACACGGGTCAGCAGCGTGGGCGTAAAGTCGCCGTAGGCGCAGGCCACCTGCAGCGTGCGCCCGCCATAGTCCGGCCCGAGCGCGGCTTGGGTCGCCTCCTTCAGGCGGCGGTAGTTGCCCCACAGGATGGCGTTGATCAGCCACTGGCGCTCGAAGAAGCTGACCGCCTTCGGATGGACGTAGGCCCACCAATAGTGCTGGCTGAGATAGCCGGGGACCTGAGAGCGCCTGGAGGCGGTCTCGCTTGTGTCGACGACATCCGCTTGGACGACGTCGAACCTTCTGTCGGTCACGCTTTCCATGGGCATTTGTCTATGCCCGTTTACGTCAGCACGCGTTGCGCTGCCTCAAAGCGGGCCCGCAAGAGGGGCCGTTAGCAAGGCCTTGGCTTGGGGCGCGAATTGAGGAAATCAGCCCTTCAGGAAGGTCTCGACCAGCCCGATCTGGTCCGGGGTATTCAGGGCAGGGGCGTGGCCGCAGCCCGCGATCTCCACCACCCGGCAGCGCGGATTTTCCTGCGGCATGCGCTGCGCGGGTTCGCGCAGCAGCAGGTCGGAATTTTCCCCGCGCAGGCACAGCATCGCGCAATCGAGCGCGCGCCATTGCTCCCATTGCGCGTAATCGTCGGGATGGTGGGTGAACTGCATCACCATGTTCGGATCGTAATGCGTGGTGATCCCGCCGTCGGGCAGGCGCCGCGTCGACGTCTCCGCCATCCGCCGCCATTGTGCATCGCTGAGATAGCCGTAGGGCAGATAGACTTGGCGCAGATAGGCTTCGAGTTCGCTCACGCGCTCGAAGCGCGGCGGCTTGCCGGCGTAGGAGCGGATGCGCTCGATAGCCGCGGGATTCAGCTCCGGCCCGATGTCGTTGAGCACGAGCCTGCCGATGCGCCCCTTGAGCGCGCCGGCGCCCGCGCGGATCGCAATCGCGCCGCCCATCGACGTGCCGACCCAGTCGAAACTCTGCCAACCCAACGCATCGACGAACGCGGTCGCAAGCTTCGCATAGAAGTCGAGGCAATATTCGGCTTCCGGCTGCGGGCTCCATTGCGACAGGCCGCGCCCGATCGTGTCCGGCGCGACGATGTGCCAGTCCTTTTGCAAGGCATCCGCGAGGTCGTCGAAATCGCGGCCCGTACGCGCGAGCCCGTGCCAGAGCACGAGCTTCGGCCTGCCCACTTCGCCCCATTCCATGAAGTGCAGTTCGCGGTCGAGGATTGTGACGTAGTTCGAGACGGGCCCGCTCATGATTTCGGCTCCGCGCGCAATTTCCCGACGATGCCGGTCGGGAAGAAATAGACCGAGAGGATGAAGAGGATGCCGAGCCAGAGCAGCCAGCGATCCGGATTGAAGAAATTGGCGATGAAGCCGGCGCCGGACGCGTTGAGCGCGCCGAAGGCCGCGCCCATCAGCGTCTGCAGGTAGTTCTCAGCCAGAACGAACAGCGCCGCGCCGATGATCGCGCCATAGAGCGTGCCCATGCCGCCGATGACGACAATGAGAAGAATGTCGATCATGATGTTGAAGGACAGGCTCGTGTCCGGCCCGGTGTAGCGCAGCCACAGCGCGTTCAGCGCGCCTGCGCAGGCCGCGAAGACGGCGGCCAGAACATTGGCGATGGTGCGGTGGTGGATGATGCGATAGCCGAGCGCCTCCGCGCGGAACGGGTTCTCGCGGATCGCCTGGAGCACGCGGCCGAATGGCGATTCGACGATGCGCAGCATGACGAGGAAGAGAACCGCGACGCTGACGAAGACGAGGTAGTAGGACAGCGTGCGCCCGGAGATCGTGATGTCGAACGGTCCGTTCTCGATCAGCTTGAAGCCAGGTCGCAACACCTCGGGAACACGAAACGTGCGTCCGTCCTCGCCGCCGGTGAGCCACGATAATTGCGACGCGAGCACCGCGAAGGCGGAAGCGACGGCCAAGGTCACCATGGCGAAGAAGATCGTCTGCACGCGCAGCGAGAACAGGCCAATGGCAAGCGCCAGAAGCGCGGCGAAGAATATGGCCGCCGCAAGCCCGAGCGCGATCGCGCCCCAGGACGGCCCGAGCGCATAGAGCGTGATCGCGATGCCGTAGGCGCCGATGCCGAAGAACATCGTATGCGCGAAGGAGACGATGCCGGCGTAACCCAGCAGCAGGTCGTAGGAGGCGACGAGCAGCGCGAACACGCAGATCTTCGCCGCGACATTCAGCGGTTTCGAGCCTGGAAACAGGAAGGGCGCGAGCGCCAGCACCACGACGATGAGGACGAGCAGCGCCGTCAGGATTTTTCCGCGCGGGGGATTGCCGGAGAGGATCATGTCAGCGGCTCGTCACGGGATAGAGGCCGCGCGGCCGCCACAGCAGGATCGCCACCATCAGCGCGATGTTGGAAACCAACGCGACCTTGGGCGCCAGGAAGCCCGCGTAATTGGCGAGCAGCGCGAGCAGGATCGAACCGATAAAGCAGCCGCCGACCGAGCCGAGCCCGCCGATGATGATGACGATGAACGTCGTCACCGTCATCTCGCCGCCGATGGAGGCATGCGCCTGCTCGCGGTAGAGCGCCCACATGAGGCCGCCGAGGCCCGCCAGCGCCGAGCCCGCCATGAAGACGCCGACGAACAGGCGGCGGATGCGATAGCCCAGCGCCTCCACCATTTCGCCATTCTCCACGCCGGCGCGGATCAGCAGGCCGAGCTTGGTGCGCGTGAGCGTGAATTGCAGCGCGCCGAAGACGATGAGGCCGACGACGACGGCGAGCAGCCGGTATTTTTCGACCGACGCAGCGCCGAGCGAGATCGAGCCGCGCAGCGCGGTCGGCAGCGGCAGCGGGTTCAGTTGCGGGCCGAAGGATGCGTAGAGCAATTGCTCGATGACGATCAGGCCGCCCATGGTGATGAGGATCTGCTTGAGGTGCTGGCCGTAGACGGGCCGCACCAGCAGCCGCTCGAACAGATAGCCCGCAGCCGCCGTCACCAGCATGGCGAGGATCATCGCGGGAATCATCGCCATGAGATTGGAGCTAAGCGAATCCGATTGCATCAGCGCGGCCATGGGCGCGAAGACGACGACCGCGACATAGGCGCCGACCGCCACGAAGGCGCCGTGGCCGAAATTCATGACGTCCATCAGGCCGAAGACGAGCGTGAGGCCGGACGCCATGGCGAAAATCATCATGCCCATGGCGAGGCCGGCCAGCGTCAGCGTCGTCCATGTCGAGAAGGAGCCGACGAGCGGCAGCGCGACGAGCGCGAGAATGAGCGGCAGGAGGACCGGAATGTAATCGGTCTTCTGCTGCGGCAGCACCACGCCGGCGTCGGAAGAAGTCTGGATTGCGGTCATTGATGGCTGTCCAGGCTGAGGCCGAGCAGGCGCGTCTGCAGGCTTTCGTCGGCGGCGAGGTCCGCCATCGCGCCGGAATGCACGATGCGGCCGGAATCCATGACATGCACGAGGTCGCCGATCTCCTGCGCCACGCGGAAATTCTGTTCGACCAGAAGGATGGTCGCGCCCGAACGCGCAATCTCTTTCAGGCATTCGATCAGCGCCGACACGATGGCCGGCGCCAGTCCCTTGGTCGGCTCGTCGATCAGCAGCAGCTTGCGCTCTTCCACGATGGCGCGCGCGATCGACAGCATCTGCTTCTGCCCGCCCGATAGCGTGCCGGCGCGCGACAGCCAGAATTTCTTCAGCGCTGGGAAGAAGCCGAATATCCATTCCAGCCGCTTCTCGTCCGGCGCGCCGGCGCGCGCGGCGAGCACGAGATTTTCGCGCACGGTGAGGTCGCTGAAGATCGCCATGGTCTCGGGCACGTAGGCGACGCCCGAGCACGCGATGTCCGGCGTCGCCGCCTTGTCGATGGCCGCGCCCTCGAAATGGATCGAGCCCTGCGAGGCCGGCCACAGGCCCATGATCGTGCGCAGCGTCGTCGTCTTGCCCGCGCCGTTGCGGCCGAGCAGCATGGTCGTGCGCCCCTTCGGCACGCTGAAATCGACGCCATGCAGGATGTGGTAGCGGCCGATATGCGTGTGCACGCCGGAGAGGGTGAGAAGCGCGTCGCTCATATGACGGTCTCTTCCGAGGAAACCGTCATGCCCGCGCTTGCCGCGGGCATCCACGCCGGGCCGCGCCTCGAATATGGAGCGGTATGATACGAGTCTTCCAATAGCGTTCGCTGCTGTCGCTCGGCGTGGATGGCCGGGACGAGCCCGGCCATGACGGCTTTGGGAAGACTCACGCAGCCGCCCCCTTCGCTTTCGGCGCAATGCCGAGATAGGCCTCCTGCACCACGGGGCTCGCGATCACCGCGGCCGGCTCGCCGTCGGCGACGCAGGCGCCGTTGGTCAGCACGATGATGCGGTCGGCAAGCGAGCGCACGACATCCATCTTGTGCTCGACCAGCAGGATGATCTTCGAGCGATCCTCCTTCAGCTTCGCGATGAGATCGAGCACGATGGGCGCCTCGTCGACGCTCATGCCGGCGGTCGGCTCGTCGAACATGAAGACGCGCGGCTCCAGCG
>CAMFKC010000076.1 GCA_945956975.1 uncultured Methylocystaceae bacterium
CGTCATGGCTGTCTCGACCGCGCTGGTCTTCCTGTTCTGGGTCTATCCGGCCCCGATCGTGACGGCCGCCGCCAACGCGGCAAAGGCTTTCGCGTTCTGAGAACGCGAGCACACGGACCGCGAGGCTTCAGGCTCGCTTTGGAAAATGCGAGCCTGAAGGCTCGCGGTCCGCTCCGTTGATCCGCCTCGGCCCCCAAGCCGCCGCGCGCGGCTATCGTCTCGACTGGCTGGAAACCGTCGGCTCCACCAACACGCTCGCCATGGACCGCGCCCGCGCGGGCGAGGCGGGGCTGCTGTGGACCGTCGCGGGTCAGCAGACCGGCGGCAAGGGCAGGGCGGGCCGTACCTTCATCTCGCCGCCGGGCAATCTCTACGCCACGCTTCTGCTGCTCGACCCCTGCGCGCCGCAGAACACGCCGGAACTCGGCTTTGTGGCCGGCGTGGCGCTCGCGGAGGCGGCCAACGCGCTTCTGGGCGCGCGCGAAGGGCTCGGGCTCAAATGGCCCAACGATCTGCTGTGCGACGGCGCCAAGCTGTCCGGCATGCTGTTGGAAGCTACACGCCTACCGTCCGGCCCGATGGCCGCCGTCGTCGGCATCGGCGTCAATTGCCGCTCGCATCCGGAACTGCCCGGCTATCCCACCACCGACCTCGACACCATCCGACCCGGCGCGGGCGATCCAGCGGACCTGTTCGCGGAACTCTCGGACGCCATGGCGCGTGCGCTCGACCTCTGGGCGCGGGGCGCGAACTTCGCCGCCATCCGCGAAAAATGGCTCGCGGCCTGCCTTGGGCGGGGCGGACCGGTCAGGGTCGCGCTGGGCGACAGGACGATCGAGGGCGTTTTCGACACGATCGACGCCCATGGCCGCCTGATTGTCTTGACGCCGGACGGCCCGACCGCCATTGACGCGGGCGACGTCCTGCTCGGCTCCGCCGCACAGGCGAGTTTGCGCGGAAAGGGCTGAATTGACGCATTCCCGGGAAGAGTTCGTCTTCGTCGCGCTGGGCGGCCTCGGCGAGATCGGCCGCAATGCGGCGCTCTACGGTTTTGGCGCGCCCGGCCGCCGTAAGTGGATCATGGTCGATTGCGGCCTCTCGTTCGCCGGCCCCGACCTGCCGGGCATCGACCTCGTCTTTCCCGACGTCTCCTTCATCGACAAGATCCGCAAGGACCTGCTCGGCCTCGTCATCACCCACGCGCATGAGGACCATATCGGCGCCATCGCCGCGCTCTGGCCGCGGCTCGGCTGCAAGGTCTATGCGACGCGCTTCGCCATCGGCCTGCTGGAGGCCCGACGCCTCGGCGAGCCGGGCGCGCCCAAGGTCGATCTCATCGAATTCCGCCAGGGCGACCGCTTCAGCCTCGGTCCGTTCGACATCGAGCCGGTGGCCATGTCGCACTCGATCCCCGAGAGCTGCGCGCTGGTGCTGCGCACGCCCGGCGGAACGGCCGTGCACACCGGCGACTGGAAGCTCGATCCCGAGCCGGGCGTCGGCCAGCCGACGGACGAGGCGCGGCTGCTGGCGGTGGGCGAGGAGGGCGTCGATGTCCTCATCTGCGATTCCACCAACATCGTGCGCGAGGGCCAGAGCCCGTCGGAAGGCGAAGTGGCGCGCACGCTGCGTGAGTTGATCGGCAAGGCGCCCGGTCGCGTGGTGGTCACGACCTTCGCGTCAAATCTCGCCCGCGTGAAGGCTGTGGCGCTGGCGGCCGAAGCCGCCGGCCGTTCCGTCGTCGTCGTGGGCCGCTCGCTCGAGCGCGTGATCGAGGTCGGCCGGGACTGCGGCTATCTCGACGGCGTGCGGCCGTTCCTCGGTCCGCAAAGCTATTCCGACCTGCCGCGCGACAAGGTGGTGGTGATCGCGACCGGCAGCCAGGGCGAGTCCCGCGCCGCCATGGCGCGCATCGGCGCGCGCGAACATCCCTCCATCAAGCTCGCCGGCGGCGACATGGTGATCTTCTCCTCCCGCACCATCCCCGGTAACGAGCGCGAGGTGAACGCGATCATCAACGGGCTGATCGACCAGGGGCTGGAGGTCATCACCGACCGGCTGGCGCTGGTCCATTGCTCCGGCCATCCGCGCCGCGGCGAGGTGGGACGCCTGTATCAATTGCTGAAGCCCAAGGCGCTGATTCCCGCGCATGGCGAGCCGCTTCATCTCTCGGAGCACGCCGCCTTCGCCAAGGCGGAAGGGATCGAGCACGTTCTCTCGCCCCGCGACGGCGATATCGTCGTTCTCGCGCCCGGCGCTCCCGCAATCATCGGCCAGGCGCCGGTCGGCCGTATCGTCGAGGACGGCTCCGTCCTCATCTCCGCCAACGACGAAGCCATCGCGCAGCGCGCGCGCCTCGCCTTCGCGGGCGTGGTCTCCGTCGCGCTGGCGCTGACGTCGAAGGGCGAACTCGCCGGCGATCCCGATGTCGTCATGTCGGGAATCCCTGCGCGTGATCGCAACGGCACCATGCTCGACGCCGTCGTGGACGAGACTATATTTTCCACCATCGACGGCCTGTCGCGCCCCAAGCGGCGCGATGCGGACGCCGTCGCCAACGCCGTCGAGCGCGCGGTGCGCAGTGCGCTCGGCCAGACCTGGGGCAAGCGGCCCCAGGTGCACGTCCTCGTTCTCGAAGTCTGAAAGCGGAGCAAGCCATGATCGGTCGCCTCAACCACGTCGCCATCGCGGTCAAGGATCTCGAAAAGTCCGCCGCCCTCTACCGCGATACGCTGGGCGCCAAGGTCTCGAAGCCCCAGCCCGAGCCCAACCACGGCGTGACGGTCGTCTTCATCGAACTGCCGAACACCAAGATCGAGCTGCTCGAACCTCTCGGCGCGGATTCGCCCATCGCCAAGTTCCTCGAAAAGAACCCGGACGGCGGCATGCACCACGTCTGCTACGAGGTCGACGACATCCTCGTCGCCCGCGACCATCTGAAGGCAAAGGGCGCCCGCGTGCTCGGCGACGGCAATCCGAAGATCGGCGCGCACGGCAAGCCGGTGCTGTTCCTGCATCCTAAGGACTTCAACGGCACGCTGGTCGAGATCGAGCAGGTCTGACAGGGGACGTCGACGGCGGCGCTGTCGCCGCGCCTCCCAAGCGCCGGAGCAAACGAACATGACTCTCCCGGTTCCCGTACCCATGGCGGTCGCGATCTATTTCACCATGTGGTGGATCGTGCTGTTCGCCGTCCTGCCGCTCGGCGTCCGCTCGCAGCACGAGAACGAGAACGGCCGCCTCTTGGGAACCGATCCCGGCGCCCCGATCGCCCCGAAAATGCTGATGAAGGCAGGGGTGACAACGGTCGTGTCCGCCGTTCTCTTCGTCGGCCTGATGGCCTATATCGCCTGGCAGGGTTGACCCTGAGGGCCCCGGGCTTTACTCCCGGGGCGCCCGCAAGGGAGCGCGTAGCTCAGTCGGTAGAGCATCTGACTTTTAATCAGAGGGTCCTGGGTTCGAGTCCCAGCGCGCTCACCATTCACTCCCGGACACGGCCCAAACTTCGAGCCAGACTTGATCCCAGTCGCGCGAAACGTCGCCAGGCGTTCGCTGCGGCATGGCGCAAGCGGCGCAGCGGGATCTTGGCGATTAAGGTCAGGCAGAATTTTCTTCCAAAATCCGACGCATGCGCTGAAATGACCGGCTCATGCGCGAGTCGGGGAAGATGTCGACCTTTCAATTCATTCACGCCGCCGATCTTCATCTCGACAGTCCCTTGCGGGGACTTGCGCGCCGGGCGCGGCAGGCCGGCGTTTTTCTGGACGCCTCGCGTCGCGCCCTGGAAAATCTTGTTTCGGAAGCGATCGAGCGCAAAGTCGCCTTTCTGATCATTGCTGGCGATGTCTATGACGGCGACTGGCGCGACTTCGCCACGGGGCAGTTCTTCGTGCGGGAAATGGGACGCCTGGCCCGCGCCGGCATTCGCGTCTTCATGCTTCGCGGCAATCACGACGCCGAATCCGTCGTGACGAAAAGTCTGCAATTGCCTTCCAACGTGCACAATTTTTCCGTTCGGAACGTCGAGACGATGACACTGGACGAGATAAACGTCGTTTTGCATGGGCGCGGCTTCGCGCACCGTCACGTCGACGAGAATGTCGCTTTGACCTATCCGGCGGCGGTCGCCGGGCGGTTCAACATTGGCGTCCTCCATACCTCCCTGACCGGCCGCGACGGGCACGACGTCTATGCGCCCTGTTCGGTCGAGGATCTGCGGCGTGCGGGGTACGACTATTGGGCGCTCGGCCATGTCCACACGCGCGAGATCGTCGCGGAAAACCCGGCCATCGTCTTTCCGGGCAATCTGCAGGGCCGCCACGCGCGCGAGACCGGCCCGAAGGGCGCCACCCTGGTGCGCGTCGTCGACGGCCGGATCGAGGCGATGGAGGCTCTCCGCCTCGATGCAGCGTGCTTCGCCCATGTGACGCTCGACCTCTCGGGCTTGGCGGACCGGGCCGGCCTGACCGGCGCTGCGCACCACGCGATGGCCGGCGCGCATGGCGAGGCCGACGGCAGGCCGTTGGCGTTGCGGGTCACGCTTGCCGGGGCGACGGAACTCTACGGCTATCTCTGCGCGCATCCCGAACAGGTCGAAGAAGACTTGCAGGCGCTTGCAGCGGAGATCAGTGACGAGATTCTCATCGAAAGGGTGCGCAATACGACCTCGCCGAAACGAGCCGCGACGCGCGCGGCGCTTGCGGGCTTCGAGGAAACGCTGGCCGAAATCGCGGCCGATCCGGCGTTTCGCGCCGATGTCGCGGCAACGCTCGCAGCGCTGCACGCCAAGGCGCCCGTCGAAGCCATGCAGAGTCTCGGCGAACCGGAAACCTGCGACGCGGAGGCCGCGATCCGGGCGGCCAGTGAATTGATCTTGGCCGCCTTGAACGAGCAGCCGGAGCAGGCGCCATGAGACTGCTGTCCCTCGGACTGGAGCGCTATGGCCGATTCAGCGGCCGCGAACTCAAATTTTCCGCTGACGCGCCGTTGACCGTGATCTACGGATCCAACGAGGCCGGCAAGACCACGGCTTTGTCGGCCGTGGTCGATGTTCTCTTCGGCATCGAAGAGCGTTCACGCTACGATTTTCTGCATCCCAAGCCGACCATGCGGCTGTCCGCGACGATTGCGAGCGCCGGGCGCACGCTGTCTTTCGCCAGGCTCAAGCGCCGTGCGGGAACTCTTGTCGATCCCGTCTCCGGCGCGACGCTCGGCGACGATTGTCTCGCCGCTTTTTTGGGTGGGCACGATCGCAGCGCCTTCATCGAGATATTCGCCCTCGATCAGGCGCGGCTTCGCACCGGCGGCAAGGCGTTGCTCTCCGGCGGCGGCGATCTCGCCAATGCGCTGCTGGCCTCGGCGCCGGGCCTCGGGCAGGTCGTCGCGTTGCGCGATCGGATGAAGGAATCCGCCGGCTTGATTTTCAATCCTGACCGCCGCACGGCGTCGCACGAATTCTATCGCGTGCTCGACCGCCGCAAGGAGGCGCGCGATCGCATTCGCAGCAGCGAATTGCGGGTAGAAGAGGTGAAGCGCGCCCGCGATGCGGCGGAGGCCGCCGCGGAAGCACGTGTCCAGGCTGCTCGCGCGGAGAGCGAGGCTGGCGCGACACTCTCGCGCGCGAAGTCGCTGGTTCATGCTGCGCGGGAGGCGCGTGCGCTCGATGCGGCTCAGGCGCAGCGCGACGCACTGGGCCCATTGCCGCAGACCTCAGGCGATTTCGTGGCCCGCGCCCGGGCCTTGCTGGCGCGACGCGAGCGGGAAAGCCGCGCGGTCGAACATGCCGCCCGCCTCGAAGCGGAAGCCATCGCGGAGTTTGAAGCGATCCTTGTCGACGAGGCAATACTGGCTTTGGCCGAGGCCCTAGAGACGTGCGACGAAGAGCGCGCCGCTGTCAGCCGTGAACTCGAGAGCCTGGCCAAGCGCAGGAACGAGGTGGCCGGCGCACGCGCAGAACTGGCGCGCATCAGCGCCGCACTCGGCTTGCCGGGCGTCGACGCCCTGCGTGAGGCCTTGCCTTCGCCGCCGCTCCTGGCTCGCGCGGAAGCGCTGGCGGACCGTCAGCAAACGCTGGCGCTGCGCGCGGATGCGCGCGCGCTCGAAGTGTCGAAACTCGCCGCCCGGCGACGGGAGATCGACGCAGCGCGCGAGCGCGCTGGCGAAGCGCTCGACCCGGCGCCGTTTCGCCGCCAGCTTGCGCGGCTCGACGGCGCCGAAGAGCGCGAGCGCGCCTTGCACGCCGGCGACAGCCGCCACGCCGCCGTGCGCCGTCAGCTGAATGAGCGTGTGCAAAGGCTCGGGATCGGGTTTGCGGACGTCGAAATGCTCGCAAGCACGCCATTTCCGGCCTTGTCTGTGGCTGAAGCCGCGTTGCGGACCATCGTGGCGCGCGCGGAAGCGCTCGTCAGGCAGCGGACGGCGCTGACCGATCTGGACGAGGAGCGCGGCCGGATCGAAGCCCGTCTGGCGCAGCTCAACGCCGGCCGGCCTGCGCCGACAGATGCGGCCATCGCGGCGATACGCAGGCGTCGCGACGAACACTGGCATAACCTGCGCGCGCTGGCTCTGCGCGAGCGGCCGCCGCGCGACGCCGATGCGGCGACTGCACTGGCGATGGACGAGGCGCTACGCGAGGCCGATCGTCTGGCGGACGAACGGCAGACCGAAACGCAACGTCTCGCCGATCTTGCGCGCGCCGAACAGGAAATTGCCGACAATGCGGTCCGGCGCGAAAGCGCGCGCAAGCGCAATGACGCTGCGACCGCCGAACACGAAGCAGCGCATTCATCATGGGCGGCGTTGTGGGAATCGAGCCGCCCTTCCATGCCGGCCGACGAGCGCGCCATAGCCGCACTGCGCGAGATCGAGGCAGTGCGTCAGGCGCGCGACGCCCTGAGCAAGGAAGAAGCCGCTCTGGCGCAGGCGCGCGCGGCCGTCGATGTTGACCGGCAGCGTTGCGAGGAACTGCTGGCCGCGTTGAAACTGCCGGCCCTCGGGCGCGAGCCGATCCGGCTCGCAGACGCGCGGATGACGATCGACGCGCTCGAGAAGACTTTTCTCGATGTCCGCGATCTCGCCCGCGACCGCGGGTCGCTCGAAAAGGCGCAAGCGGACCTCGAGGTTGAAGAAGCGCGGCTGGCGGACGACAGGGCGCAATTCGATACGGAGGCTGCCGAAGTTTTTCCGAGCGTCTCCATTCGGGTCGCGGCGACCGCTGACGAAGCCCGCGCTGTCGTCCGGCTCTGGCGCGAAAGCGCAGCGTTGATCAGCGAACTCGCAACCGCCGAGCGACGCGTCGCCGGGATAGAAGACGACCGTGAGGCTTTCGCCGACCGCGTCCTGCGCCTGCAGGAGCAGTTGGGCGAAAAGGGCGCGCGCGATGACGTGTTCAATTCCGCCCGGAGGCTTCGCGCAAGGCTGGAGGCTGCTCGTTCGGCGCGCACGCAAGCCATCAAGGCGGCCCAGACACGCGAGGCGCGAAGCCGCGAGCTGGCCAGCGTCCGCAGCACGGTCGCAGGCGTCGAGCGCGAGCTCACGGAAGCTTGCTCATTGGTCCGCGCCGAGAACGTTGCCGCGCTGCCGCTCATTCTGGACCGGCTGGATAGCGCCGCGGCGATCGACGCAAGGATCGCGGAATGTCGACAGAGGTTCGACGAATTTCGCGGCGCGCGCAGCGAAGCTGAAATTCGCGACGCTGTCTCCGGACGCAGCGACGAGGACCTGGCGCGCCTGGCGGACGAAGCCGCCGCGGCCTACGAAGGCGCGCGCGCTAAGCGCGACCGCTCCGTCGAGGAGGATTCTCAGGCGCGCGCCGCGCTGGAGGCGCTCGAACGCAAGGATGGCGCGGCAGGGGCGGCGCAGGACGAGCAGGATGCGCTGGCGGAGCTGGCCGGAGCCATGGAGCGTTTTTCCCGCAGCCATGTAGCGGCGCGTATGCTCACGCTCGCCATCGAGCGCTATCGCGAGCAACGGCAGAACCCGATCGTCGAACGCGCTTCGCGCGCCTTCGCGACGTTGACGGGCGGCGCCTGGAGCGGCGTCGGCGTCGATTATGACGCCGACCCCCCCAGGCTCGCTTCGCTGCGCGATGGCCGTCCGCATGATTTGCCTGCCTTGTCCGAAGGCTCCGCGGACCAGTTGTTCCTGGCGTTGCGCATGGCCGCGATACAGGAACATGCGCGCCGCGCGGCGCCGCTTCCCTTCCTCGCCGACGATCTCTTCGTCACCTTCGACGAAACGCGAACGCAGGCGGGCCTGTCATTGCTCGCCGAACTTGGCGCGACGACGCAGGTCATCGTGTTCACCCATCACGCCCATGTC
>CAMFKC010000077.1 GCA_945956975.1 uncultured Methylocystaceae bacterium
ATACGAGATTCATGATCGTCTCGTGGGCTCGGAGATGTGTATAAGAGACAGCTGCATCGGTCAGCAATTGTCTGCGAGAGTCCTGCCTACTTTCGACGAGATGTCGCATCGTGTGGCGAAGATGCGCAGAAAATTCGCGAAACGCTACGGCTTCGTCATCCCCGACATCAAGCTTTCGAACGCCATCGAAATTCCCCCACGTTGCTACGACGTCAGGATTCATGGCGCAACCATCGCCTCTGTCGAAATACCAGTCGGAGAAAGCCTGATCATTTACGGAGACGGTCCGAAGCCAGACTTGATCGGCGAGCCGACCCGCGAACCCGCTTTTGGCATGAATGCGCTGTGGATCTCGCCATCTTACGTTCCAGAAGCACGGCGCGCCGGATTCGAGCCCGTTGACAACACCACTATCATACTGACCCATCTCAGCGAACTGCTGCGAAACAATCTCGCCCAACTCTTCACATATCGCGACTTGCGCTCGCTGCTCGACACGCTCGAACCCGAGTATCGCAGGCTTCTGGATGAAATCTGTCCGTCTCTGCTTTCCTTCTCTGGTTTGCAGAACGTACTCAAACTCTTGCTGGCGGAACGCGTGTCCATTCGAAGCCTGCCGTTGATCCTGGAAGCGGTGGCGGAAGTGGCGCCCTACATGCGACGTATCGAACAGATCGTCGAGCATGTCCGCATTCGCATCGCCTCGCAGATCTGCGACGAAATTATCGTCAATGGAGGATTGAGCGTTGTCCGCACCGGCGCGCGCTGGGATCAAGCCTTTCATCGAAATCTCAAACGCGACGCCAAAGGAGAGGTCGTGGATTTCGAAATTGATCAATCGGTCGTGGAGCAATTCCAGGCCGAGGCCGCTGCAGTCTGCAAGCCACATCTTGACCGCGGCGCGCCTTTTGCCATCGTGACCCCTCCGGAGCTCCGGCCTTACATGCGCATGATGCTCGAGCGCGCATTGCCGAACGTACCGGTTCTGTCGACGCTGGAGATTGCACGCAACATCAATCTCGTCGCGCTGGGCTCCATTTCATGACGCTGCCGGACGAACGCATCCTGCTTGTTGGATTCGTCGTTTTCTGCAGGATCGGCGCGTGCATGGCGATCGCTCCGGGATTTTCAAGTCCTCGCATTCCACCGCGGGTTCGGCTTTTCGCGGCGCTCGGCGTTACGATTACGGTCGCCCCGTCTCTGCTCGAAGGCCTGTCTCCGGCTTCAATCGACCAGTCTGCCGCGCGACTGGCGATCCTGATCGTGGGCGAGTGCGGCATCGGCGCTACAATGGGCCTGTTGGGAAGGCTGGTCTTCGCATCGCTCGAGACGACCTTCACAGCCGCGTCAATGGCAATCGGGCTGAGTTCGGCGTTTGCGCCGAGGGTGGACGAGTCCGAAACCATGCCGGAGCTGGCGGCGTTCGTGGTCTTTGGGATGACGACCTTGTTTTTCGTCGCCGAGCTTCACTGGGAAGTCATACGAGCGGTTTTCGATTCGTATGCCGCGCTGCCGCTCGGTGCAATTCTGTCGCCCGAAGTCGCGCTCGAGAAGGTCGCCAGCACGTTATCGGCTGGACTGGCGATGGCCTTCAGGCTTGCAGCGCCCTTTCTGGCGTTCGGCATCGTCGCCACCTTCTCGTTCGCATTGCTCAACAAAATCACGCCTCAGGTGGCGATCTATTTCGTGGCCACGCCAGCCGTGATGCTCAGCGGCATCGCGCTTCTGCCGTTCGTCTGGCCAGACATGGCGACCATATTCATAGCGTTCTTCAGTGACTGGCTGCGAGGTCTCTGAATCATGCTCGATCGACGCGCCCGCTTGATTCGCATCGTTTCAGTGATGCGACTTCAGAAGGCCTTGAGCGATGCACAGGCCCAGCGCCTCCAGGCTGAAGAGCGCCGCCTGGACGACGCCGCGAGCAGACTTGTCGCTCGCCTCGCAGAACCTTGTCGGGGCGCTTTGGGAGAATTGGCTTTCCAGACCCTGCCGAAAATCATGCGCGAGGCCAGTGAAGCGCAGGCAGCTTGCCGGGCGCATGACGCAGAGCGGCAGCGCGCCGAACGGCGCGTGCGCGCCGGCGCCCGCGTGCTGGCAGAGATCGATGGCCAGATCGAACGCGACGATCTGCGCCGAGGCCTGGAGGAACTCCGGTTCGACATGCCGTCAGCCTCGAGCAAGTTTCCGCGGACTAAGTTTTGATGGCTGGAGGCATAAGGTGATCGGATCTTCAGGCGATATATTGGCGGAAGTTGCAGCAGCTGCCGACCCGGTTCGGTCGCAAGCCGCGCGCCGGCGTCTCGAATCGCTTGCCGACTCCGCCCAACCAGGTTTCAGCGGTCTTGTGGCGGCCCAAGGCCCCCGAATTCAGTCCGCGCCGCCGGCAGCTTATCCAGCTCCGCAAACGGGTTTCAGCAATCCACTGGCTGCGAAGGGGAATGGCCAGAGCGCAAACCCCTATCGATCGCTGGGCGCCTTGTTGCTGCAAAAGGCTTTCGAGACCATGATTCCCGCCACACAAGCGCAAGGCGCATCACGTTCTGCGTCGGCGGTGTGGGCGTCGATGCTCGCACGGCAACTTGCTGACGCCAGTGCGGAACGAGTCTTTCCCGCCCAGTCGGGCGGGTCCAGCGCAGTCCCCGCTCCTCGTTCATCGCGTGCTTCATGACCGTGCCGCAGAGCGTCATTTCGCCAATTGAAGAAGGCGGCGACCCCGAACCGCCGCGCGAAGGTCTGCTGCGGGCCATAGAACGAACACGCGCGACGATCGAAGAAGAAACAGCTGCTTTGTCTAGTAGCGCTCGGGCGGACCACAGCGAGTTTCGCTTACGTAAGGATATATGCCTGCTCGACCTCTCGCGGCGGGTTCCGGCGTTTGATCGCGGCCGGACCGACCCCATACTCATGACGGCGCTGCTGAATTTGAAGGATGCAATCATCCGGAACCAGACGATGCTGCGCTGTCACGTAAACGCCGCGCGAACCGTGTCGGCAATCATTCTCGAAACCATTGCCGAAGAAGAATCCGACAAGACCTATTCCAGGCGTCTGACGCGCAAGAGCGCCTGGCCTTGATCAAGTCGATCCTGCTGACGGTCTGGGTCGCACTTTTGTCCCTGTCCGCCAATTTTGCTATCGGCTATTGGAAAGAAGACCACGCGCATTCCGCTGACAGCGGCGCAAAGGCGCTGGAGCAGCGCAAGACGCGCATCATCAACGTTCCAATTCTTTCCGACGGCGCCGTGCAGGGGTATGTCGTCGCGCAATTCGCTTATACGGGCGAGGCTGCGGCCTTGAAGGCCGCTGGCGTTGCGCCTGACGGTGTCATTCTCGACGAAGCGTTTCGCCTTCTCTACGCGGAAGAGAAGACCGACTTTCGCAAGCTGCAGCGGGCAGACCTGAACAAGCTCATCGATATCTTGAGGGCGCGAGTCGTGGAGCGAATCCCGCCTGAGCTGGTGAAGGAAATTCTCGTGCAGGAATTCAACTACGTTTCAAAGGACGAAATCCGAAAATGAAAACGCGCGCGGCAAACAAGGCGTCCGTCCGCATCATCGGTCTCGTCGTAGGGGTCGTGGGTTGGGTGGCGCTCGCCTCGCTCTCGGCCACGAAACTCATGGTGGGCGCCCCGCGCGATCCGGACTTTTTGCTGGTTGGCCTAACCGTCGCTTTCGCGCTGGTGGCGACCGGCGCCGCGCTAGTGATCGTGGACGCCCTCAACGCCGGGTTCGGCGCGCTGGACGCCTTCTTTACGGCGGCCCTTGCCCGCGCATCGCAGCGGCGCGAAGAGCCGCGCACGCATTCTCAGCAACAACGTGGCTACATTGGCGACAGACCCTTTGTCGCCAATGCAGATGGATCCATTACAGTCGAAACCCTGTTTGGACCCCGTCACTTCTCATCGCTGGCCGACGCCCAGGAGTTTGTAGGCTCCTGACGCCGGCCTTCTCGTGAGCAAATGCGGACCCTACTCCGCCGCCTCGAGCTTCGGCATGCCCATGATCGCCTTGGTCTCGAGGAATTCGCCAAAGGCGTGGTCGCCCCACTCGCGGCCGTTGCCTGACTGCTTGTAGCCGCCGAACGGGGCCATCATGTCCGGACCCGCGCCGTTGAGCGCGACCTGGCCAGCGCGCAGGCGCGACGCCACTTCGCGCACCTTCGCAAAATCGCCACCCGAAACGTAGGCAGCAAGGCCGTATTCCGTATCGTTGCCGATCTGCACGGCCTGGTCGACCGTGTCATAGGGCATGATCGAGAGAACCGGCCCGAAGATCTCTTCCCTGGCGATGGTCATGTCCGGCGTCACGTCGGCGAAGATCGTCGGCTTGACGTAATATCCCTTCTCCAGACCTTCGGGACGGCCGGGGCCGCCGGCGACCAGCGTCGCGCCTTCCTCGATGCCCTTCTTGATCAGGCCCTGAATCTTGTTCCACTGCACTTCGGACACGACCGGGCCCATCTTGGCGTTGCCGGAGGGATCGCCCACCGTGGTCGCTTCGGCTTCCGCCTTCGCGATGGCGACGACTTCCGCCATCTTGGCGCGCGGCGCCAGCATGCGCGTCGGCGCATTGCAGGACTGGCCGGAATTGTTCATCACCGAACGCACGCCGCCGGTCACCGCCGTCTTCATGTCGGCGTCTTCCAGGATGATGTTCGGGCTCTTGCCGCCGAGTTCCTGATGCACGCGCTTGATCGTCGGCGCGGCGTTCTTGGCGACCTCGATGCCCGCGCGGGTCGATCCGGTGAAGGACACCATGTCGACGCCGGGATGCGAGGAAATGGCGGCGCCGACGCCGGGCCCATCGCCATTGACCATGTTGAAGACGCCGGCCGGCACGCCGGCGGCGTCCATCACTTCAGCAAAAATCTGCGCCGAGAAGGGCGCGACTTCGGAAGGCTTCAGCACCATCGTGCAGCCGACCGCGAGCGCAGGCGCGACCTTGCAGGCGATCTGGTTGAGCGGCCAATTCCAAGGCGTGATGAAGCCGCAAACGCCGATCGGCTCCTTCACAATCAGCGTCGTGCCGCGCTGCTCTTCCTCGAATTTGTAGGTCTTGAGAACGTTGAGCGCCGTGCCGAAATGGGCCGCGCCCATCGCCGCCTGCGCGCGCTGCGCGAGCCACACGGGGGCGCCCATCTCCTCGGTTATGGCCTTGGCCATGTCCTCGTGACGCTTCTTCAATTCCGCCATGATGCGCATGAACAGGTCCATGCGCTCTTCGCGCGAGGTCAGCGACCAGGTCTCGAACGCCTTGCGGGCGGCCTTCACGGCGGCGTCCACGTCGGCGGCGCCGCCCAGCGAGATGCGGCCGGCGACGGCTTCCGTCGCGGGATTGATGACGTCCAGCGTCTTGGGAGCGACCGGGTCCACCCATTTGCCGTCGATGTAGAACTTCAGATAGTCGCGCATGTTTCGCTCCCGTTGATCTCGTGCCCGGCCAGGGGTCGAACCGCAGCCCGGCGTCGGGCGACACAATAGCGTCTGAATGGGGCAGGCCAAGCCCTGCGCGGCCAAATCTCGACAGCCATTTCGCAGCGCGGTAGGCATCGCGCATGGCTCTCCCCACCCCCGATCCAGCCCACCCGGCGCGTGGCGATTTCGCGGCCGTCGCCTTCGCCGGCGGCGGCAACCGATGCTACTGGCAGGGCGGCTTCTGGGATGCGCTGACAGGCCTGCGCCCGCAGGCGCCGCGCTTCGTCGTCGGCGTTTCCGCCGGCGCCTTCCAGGCCTGTTTTTCGATCATCGGCGCCGGCGACCGCGTCCGCGCCCGCGTCTTCGAGGCCTGCCGCGAGACCAGGAGCGGCCTCGACTGGGCGCTGCTGGCGCAGGGCCGCTCGCCCTTCCTCGTCGGCGGCATGTATCGCACGCTGATCGAGGAAGTCTTCGGCGAGACCGAACTGGCGGCGCTGAAACAGGCGCCGGAAATCCTTATCCAGGTCGCCCATCCGCCGGGCTGGATGCCGGGCGCGGTCGCGGCCCTCTCCTCCATCGGCGCCTATCAGATCGAGAAGGCCGTGACCGGCGCCGCCCATTCCAGTGCTGGCCTCTATCTCGGACTTCTACCCGACTGGCTCTCGACCCATGCCGCTCAAGACCCCGCGGAACTCGCCGACGCGTTGATGGCCACCGCCTCCGTGCCGCCCTTCATGCCTATCGGCCGGGTCAACGGCCGCGCCGCGCTGGACGGCGGGCTCGTCGACAATCCCCCGCTGATCCGCCTCGGCCCGGTGGAGGCGCAGGGCGCCCGCACGCTGGTGCTGTCCACCCGCTCGGCCCGGCCGCTCGAATCGACGCCGCCGCGGACGGTGGTGCGACCGTCCGAACCCGTGAAGGTCAACAAATTCTCGGTGACCGACGCCGACGGCCTGAAAGCCGCGTACGAACTGGGCCTCCGCGACGGCGAGGCCTTCGCCAGGCGCCTGCAAAACGGCCAACCTTGACACCCCTCGCGGCCGCGGCCTATATCGCCGCGCTCGACAGCGCAGCCCCCCAAGGCGCGCCGTCGGCGTGGCGGGGTAGCTCAGCTGGCTAGAGCACGGGAATCATAATCCTGGGGTCGGGGGTTCGAGTCCCTCCCCCGCTACCACTTCCCCAAAACTCGACTGAAATCCCCTTCCTCCTCCATAATGCGCCGAACGAGCGGCGCCCGGCGCGCGCCGAGGAGGAAAGATGCCCAAATTCGCCGCCAATCTCTCCATGATGTTCACGGAGCACGCCTTCCTAGACCGCTTCGATGCGGCGGCGGAGGCCGGCTTTGCGGCGGTGGAATTCCTGTTTCCTTACGAGCATTCGCCGGAGGCCATCGCCGAAAGGCTGAAGCGCAACAATCTCACGCAGGCGTTGTTCAACCTGCCGCCCGGCGATTTCGCCGCCGGCGAGCGGGGGATCGCGGCCTTGCGCGGGCGGGCAGAAGAATTCAAGGCGAGCGTCGACCGCGCGCTCGAATATGCAGCCGCCACCGGGGTGAAGCGATTGCATATGATGGCGGGCCTGGCGTCGTCGGAGGATTCCAAGGCGCTTGTCACGTATCAGGGCGCGCTCGAACTCGCTGCGCGGCGGCTGGGCGAAGCGGGTCTCGATCTTGTCATTGAGCCGATCAATGGCCGCAACATGCCTGGCTATTTCCTCAACGATTTCGGGCTCGCCGAACGCATCATCGCCGACAGCGGCATGAAGAACGTGAAGCTGCAATTCGACATCTACCATCGCCAGATCATGCACGGCGACGTGACCATGGCGTTGCGCGCGCTGATGCCGATCACCGGCCATGTGCAGATCGCCAGCGTGCCCTCCCGCAACGAGCCCGATGGCGAGGAACTGAACTATCCCTTTCTGTTCGAGGAACTCGATCGGCTCGGCTATGACGGATATGTCGGCTGCGAATACAATCCGCGGGGCAAGACCACCGACGGCCTGGGCTGGTTCAAGCCTTTCGCGCGGAGCTGAGCCATGCCGATCGTTCTCGGCGCGGTCGCCGACGATTACACCGGCGCCTCCGACCTCGCGAATACGTTTTCCAAGAACGGTCTGCGCACTGTGCAGACCATAGGCGCGCCACCGGACTCGCTGTCGTTGCCCGATGTCGACGCCGTCGTCGTCGCGCTGAAGATTCGTTCGGTGGCCGCAGATGAAGCCGTGAATGCTGCGCGAAAAGCGCGGGACTGGCTGACCGCGCGCGGCGCCAGGCATGTCATGTACAAGATCTGCTCGACCTTCGATTCCACCGATACAGGCAACATCGGCCCGGTGACCGAAGCGTTTCGCGCGGATGCGCAGGCGGGCGCGGTGATCGTGACGCCGGCCTTTCCGGAGACGGGCCGCTCCGTCTATCTCGGCCACCTCTTCGTCAACGGCGAACTCTTGAGCGAGAGCCCGCTGAAGGATCATCCGCTCAATCCCATGCGCGATCCGAGCCTTGTGCGCGTGCTGGCGAGGCAATCGACGACGCCGGTCGGCCTCATCGATCTCGCGACGATCGCGAAGGGCGCCGATGCGGTCGTCGCCGCGCTCGCAGACATGAGCGCCAAGAATTTCGGTGCGGCCATTGCTGACGCCGTCTTCGAATCCGACCTCGAAACACTGGGCCGCGCGGCGCTGCGATCGCCGGTCTCCACCGGCGCCTCGGGGCTCGGCCTGGGCCTCGCGCGCGCTTTGGCGACGGGCGGCGCGACGCACGAAGCACAGCTCGATCCCGTCGGCGGTCTCGCGGCGGTCGTCGCGGGCTCGTGCTCGAAGGCGACGCTCGAACAACTCGCCATCGCCGAGAAGAGCATGCCCGTGC
>CAMFKC010000078.1 GCA_945956975.1 uncultured Methylocystaceae bacterium
TCTACACACTGCATATCGTCGGCAGCGTCAGATGTGTATAAGAGACAGCGGCAAGCCTATCTGCAACGCAAATTCGGCGCGCGCGTCGGCGAAATCTACGGGCGCGTGAAGGAGGCCGGCGCGGCGGCTGGCATACCCTTCGCGTTCGAGGACATCGCGCGCTCGCCCAACACGATGGACGCGCATCGATTGATCCGCTGGGCCGCATCCGCTGGCGAGGGCGTGCAGGACGCGGTGGTCGAGCGCCTGTTCCGCGACTTCTTCATCGATGGCAAGGACATCGGCGACCATGCTGTGTTGATCGAGGCGGCAAAAGCCTGCGGCATGGATGCAACCATCGTCGCCGATCTGCTCGTCGGCGAGAGCGACCGGGAGAGCGTGCGCGAGGAAATCGCGTCGGCCCAGAACATCGGCGTGACCGGCGTGCCCTTCTTCATTCTGGACGGCAAGTTCGCGCTGCCCGGCGCGCAGCCTCCGGACGTGCTGCGCCGCGCGATCGGCAAGGCGCTGGAAAAATCGGGGGAAGCGCGCGCTTAAGCGAAGGCCGGCCGAGCGGCGGTTGCGCGCGATTGCTCCGCGGTCATCGCGGCGCGCAGGACGATGCACCAGAACAAGAGGCCAAGCGCGAGCGGCGCAAGCGGCACGCCGATCGCGAAGGCGATCACGCGAGAGAATGCGGGCAGCGTGAACGCGAGGACGAGGATCGACTTCTCCCAAGGCAGGAAGCCGGTCTTCACGCCCTGCGCCGTCGCCCAGGCGAGCGGGATCGCAAGCAGCGCCAGATCATAGTCGAGAAAATACGGGCTGGTGAGCGCCGCGGCCGTCCCAACCAAGGCGCCGATGGCTTCGCCCGACAGGGATCGCCGCGCAAGCACGAGCAGGATGGCGATCACGCCCAGCGCGACCACGGCTTGCGCGACATAGGCGATATCTGCGCCGCCGCCGAGCAGGCGCACTGCGCCGAATACGCTCTGCAGTTTTTCGACCGCCATCATCTTGTCGTCGAGCACGGCCTTGGCGGCGGGCGCTGCCGCCAGAAAGGCCTTCCACGACTCCAGCCCGAAGGCGGCGAGCGACACGAGCCCCAGCGCAGCCGCCGTGGCCGCAGAAGCAGCGAGAGCCCGCCAGCGGCCGGACGCCAGCAACATGAGCGGCGCGACGACGGCGAGATGCGGCTTGAAGGCCAGAAGGCCGAGCAGCATGCCGGCGACGATCGGACGGCGATCGAGGCTGAGCGCGGCGGCGCCGAGAATGGCGGTCGTCAGCAGCGCGTTCTGGCCGTGGCCGACGCTGACGAAGACCGCTGGAAAGGCCAGGATCGGCGCGACGCCGACGACGCCCGCGCCGATGCGGCGGACCACGGCCAGATAGGCCCAGCCGGTGACTGCGACCCAGACAAAGAGCGCCGCGAGATAGGGCAGCGCTGCCAGCGGATAGCAGATCAGCAGGTAGATCGGCGGGTAGAAGAATGGATAGAAGCCGGTTTGCGGACCGAATTCCTGTTTCTGGACAGCATATTGGCGCGCCATGTCCCAGACTGCGGCGGGCTCCCCCATCAGCGCGAGCTTCGAGGCGGACCAGAAATTTGAAAAATCGGTGCCGATCGGCTCGCCGCGCGAATCCACCGCGCCGTGGGCGGTGAGAACCAGACCCAGCAGCGCCATCAGGACCACGCCGCCGATGATCCGCGGATACGCGCGCGCGCGGCTGGCGTCGAGCCAGTCGGCGTCGCGGATGCGGGCGAGAAGAGACGTGCTCACGGGAAGCCTCCGGAATCGGCCGATTTTCCAGCATCGGTATGAATTGCTCGTAAATCGGGCTCGACCCCAGCTGGCGGCGGCCCTAGAAAATCCATGTTGCAGTGCACAAATTGATTTCATGAATTGAAACGCGAAGGGTTTTCATGCGGCTTCTCGACCAGGCGCTGAATGCGCTGACGGGGCGCGCAGACAGCGTCGCCTCCCCTCTTCTCTCGCTGGCCCTGCAGGGCGGCGGTTCCTACGGAGCCTTCACCTGGGGCGTGCTCGACCGCCTCCTGGAAGAGCCCGATCTCCGCCTCGACGCCATCAGCGGCGCGAGCGCGGGCGCGGTCAACGCCGTCTTGATGGCGGCAGGCCTCGCCGAGGGCGGGCCAGCAGGCGCGCGCGCCAAACTCGAAAGCTTCTGGAAGCGGATGAGCGCCTCCTCGGCCTTCCTGCCGCTGACCGCGATGGCGCCCGGCATGGAGGCGCTGGCGCAGACCTTTTCGCCCTATCAGTTCAACCCGTTCGATCTCAATCCGCTGCGGCGTGTGCTCGAAAGCGAGGTCGATTTCGCCGCTCTGCGCTCAGCCGAGAGCCCGCGCCTGCTGATCGCGACCACGCGCGTTTCGAACGGAACGCTGCGCATCTTCCGGAACGAGGAATTGACCGTGGATACGCTGCTGGCTTCCGCCTGCCTGCCGCTCATCCACCGCACCATCGAAATCGACGGCGAGGGCTATTGGGACGGTGGCTATTCGGCCAATCCGCCGCTCGTGCAACTCGTTCACGAATCCGACGCGCTCGACGTGCTGATCGTGCAGGTGACGCCTGCACGCAGCCGCAGCTTTCCCACCAATCGCAGCGAGATCGTGAAGCGGCTCGACCAGATTTCCTTCAACGCGACGCTCAACGCAGAGCTGGACGCGTTGCGCCTGGCGGCCAGCCTGCGCGCGACCCCGAAAATGCGCAACCTGCGCATCGATCTTCTGGCGGCGGAAGACGAAATCGCCGACCTCGCCAGCCGCAGCGCAGCCGATCTCGATTGGCGCTTCTTGACAAAACTGCGGGACGCCGGCCGCGGCGCGACCGAAAGCTGGCTTGCCGAGCGCGCGCAGGCGGCGGCCTGACGTCCGCGCTCGCCGGCCCGGTGGTTATTCGACCGTAACGCTCTTGGCGAGATTGCGCGGCTGGTCGACGTCCTTACCCATGAAAACCGCCGCGTGATAGGCGAGCAATTGCACGGGAACGGCGTAGACGATCGATGAAAAATCCGGCGACATCGGCTTGAGCAGCGCCGCGCCGGCCAATTCGGTGGCCAGTTCCGCCTTGGCCTCCTCGTCGCCGATCAGAACGATCCGGCCACCGCGCGCAGCAACTTCCTGCACGTTCGACACCGTCTTCTCGAGCCAGGGATCCTTCGGCGCAATGACGATGACGGGCATCTCTTCGTCGATCAGAGCGATCGGGCCGTGCTTGAGTTCGCCCGCGGCGTAGCCTTCGGCGTGAATGTAGGAAATTTCCTTGAGCTTCAGCGCCCCTTCGAGCGCGAGCGGGAAAGAACCGCCGCGACCGAGGTAGAGCGCGCTCTTGGCGTTGGCGAGGCTGTGCGCGATCGTCTCGATGTCGCCTTCCTGCTTCAGGGCGTCGGCGATCAGGCCGGGCACGGCGATGAGTTCGCTGACGAGGCGGGATTCCTCCTCGGCGCCGAGCGCGCCACGCGCGCGGCCGAGCGCGATCGCCAGGCAGGCGAGCACCGAGAGCTGGCAGGTGAAAGCCTTGGTGGAGGCGACGCCGATCTCGGGACCTGCGAGCGTGGGAGCCACCAGTTCGCTTTCGCGAGCGATGGTGGAGGTCGGCACATTGACGACAGCGAGAATATGCTGGCCCTGAGCCTTGGCGTAACGCAGCGAAGCCAGGGTGTCTGCGGTTTCGCCGGATTGCGAGATCACGATGGCGAGGCCATCGCCCTGCAGCGGCGCTTCGCGATAGCGGAATTCGGAGGCGACATCGATATCGACCGGCAGACGGGCGAAACGCTCGAACCAGTAGCGCGCGATCAGGCCAGCGTAATAGGCCGTGCCGCAGGCGGTGATGGTGACTCGGTTGAGCTTTTTCGCATCGAACGGCAGTTCGAACGGCAGCGCCACCTTGCCGCCGGACATGTCGAGATAATGCGCCAGCGTGCGGCCGACGACCTCGGGCTGCTCGTGGATTTCCTTCGCCATGAAATGGCGGTGCTCGCCCTTGTCGACGAGAAAGGCCGAGGCCTGCGTGCGAATGCGCGGACGCTCCACCACCGCGCCCGCCTCGTCGTGGAATTCCGCGCCGTCGCGATGCAGGACGACCCAGTCGCCCTCGTCCAAATAGGTCACATCCTGCGTGAAGGGCGCGAGAGCCAGCGCGTCGGAGCCGAGATACATCTCGCCTTCGCCCCAGCCGACCGCGAGCGGCGAGCCGCGCCGGGCGCCGATCAACAGGTCCGTCTCGCCCTCGAACAGGAAGGCGAGCGCAAAGGCGCCGCGCAGCTTCGGCAGCGCGGCCGCGACGGCCTCGACGGCCGACTTCTTGCCGTTCATTTCTTCGGCGACGAGATGGGCGACCACTTCCGTGTCGGTCTCCGTCTCGAATTTGTGGCCCTTGGCGCGCAGCGAATCGCGCAGCTCGCGGAAATTCTCGATGATGCCGTTGTGAACGACGGCGACGCGCTCGTTGGCGTGCGGATGCGCGTTGGTCTCGTTGGGCCGCCCGTGCGTCGCCCAGCGCGTATGGCCGATGCCGCTGTGGCCGCCCAGCGGCTCGCGGGCGAGACGGTCTCCGAGGTTGCGCAGCTTGCCTTCCGCCCTGCGGCGGGTGAGGCGCCCGTCTTCCAGCGTGGCGACGCCGGCTGAATCGTAGCCGCGGTATTCGAGGCGCTTCAGCGCTTCGACGATATCGCCCGCGACCGGCTCCTTGCCGAGAATTCCGACTATTCCGCACATGTCAGCGTCGCTTCTTTCCTGTCGTCGGCTTCACAGCTAAAAGGTCAACAGCGCTGACGCAAGGGTTTATGCTGGCGCGCAGCAAAGGTTTGGCCGGCAACGTAAACGTCGCCACGGCTGCCATTATTTCGGCCAAGGTATGTGGCCAAAGCATTGAAAGCGCGGGAATCGGCCCCGCGCATGTTCCCCGGAGCCAATCATGAAGCTTTCGCGCAGCCTGGTCATTCTCGCCTTCACGATCCTCACGGCGAGCGGAGCTGCGCAGGCGCAAGACCGCAAGAAGCCCTCGTGCCAGAGCATCTTCAATATCTGCATGAAGCGCGCGGGGTCGGGCCATGCGGCGATCTGCCAGGACATGTTCGCCACCGCCAAGGCGAACGCCGAATGGCAGGAAACGGTCGACGAGAAGGGCGTGCGCCGGCCGCCGGTGCCCTGCACGCCCTGACCTTCAGGCCTTTTTCTTCGACGCCCGGAATTCGGCGGCCCAGCCGGCCTTCTGCACTTGCCGGCCGCGGCCGATCGCCAGCGCATCGGCCGCGACATCGTCGGTGATCACGGAGCCCGAGCCGATGTAGGCTCCGGCGCCGATCGTCACAGGCGCGACGAGCGACGAGTTGGTGCCGATGAAGGCCCCCTCGCCGATCTCGGTGCGGTATTTGCCGAATCCGTCGTAGTTGCAGGTTATGACGCCCGCGCCGACGTTCGTGCGGGCGCCGATCGACGCGTCGCCGATATAGGCGAGATGGTTGACCTTCGCGCCCATGCCGACGGTCGAGGCCTTGATCTCCACGAAATTGCCGATGTGGGCGTCGGCCTCCAGCTTCGCGCCGGGCCGCAGCCGCGCGAACGGACCGATTGTCGCGCCACCGTCGACCCGCGCGCCGTCCAGATGCGAGAAGGCGCGGATCACGACGCCGTCGGCGACCTCGACGCCAGGGCCGAACACCACGTTGGGCTCGACTGTCACATCGCGGCCAAGCTTGGTGTCGGCGCTGAAATGTACGGTTTCGGGCGCGATTAATGTGGCCCCGGCCCGCATGGCGGAATCGCGCAGGCGGTGCTGCGCCACGGCCTCGGCGGCGGCAAGTTGAACGCGGTCGTTGACGCCTTGCACCTCGTCTTCGGGCGCGGTGCGGTGCAACGCTTTCAAGCCCATCGCGCGAGCGCCGGCGACAGCGTCCGTCAGGTAATATTCCTTTTGCGCGTTGTCATTGCCGATCGCGTCCAGCAGCGCGAGCGCATGGGCGCCGGCGAGCGCCATCAGGCCAGCATTGCAAAGCCGGGTCGCCCTTTCGGCTTCCGTCGCGTCCTTGTGTTCGCGGATCGCCGTCAGCGCGCCATCCGGCGCGAGAAGCAGCCGGCCGTAGCCCTGCGGATCCGCCGCGTGGAAGCCGAGCGCCGCGACGGCCGCTCCATCCGCCAGCGCCGCGCGCAGGCTGGCGAAGGTTTCGGGCCGGATCAGCGGCGTGTCCGCGAAGGCGATCAGCACGTCGTCGAACCCCTGTTCCAGCGCCTTGCGGGCGGCCAGAACGGCGTGCGCAGTGCCGAGACGCTCGGTCTGCTCGTAAACATCGACGTCGGGCGCAAGCTTCCGCGCCACGCCGGCCACATCGTCTCGGCCCGGACCGACGACCAGCGCGATCCGCTCGGCGCCAGCGGCCTGCACGGCGGCGACGACATGGGCGACCATGCTGCGGCCTGCGACCTCATGCAGCACCTTGGGCTTGGCGGACCGCATCCGCGTCCCCTCGCCCGCAGCGAGGACGACGGCAAGGCAGCGGCGGGCAGACAGCATCTCAATCTCCGGGAGGGCGCAAGCGGCGGACGCCGTTGCCAAAAGCTTTGAACAGTATAAACACGAGCAATTGAGCGCGGAAGGATCGCGGTCGCGTTCGATCAGCCGTGCGGAGCGGTCTCGATAGCCTACGTTCGCGCGATGGTCACGTCTGCGTCTTCCGGGAAGTCTGTTTGTCCATGATCGTGCGTCGAGACGTGCTAAAAGGCGTGGCGAGCGGGGCAGGCGTCCTCCTGTCGTCCACCGGCTGGGCGCAGACGCAGGCACAGCCCGAACAACCCGCCCCGTTCCAGCAGAGCATGGTGCTGGATCTCGCGCGCAGCTTCGCCAAGACGCCGTTCAAGCCGGCGCCGACCGACCTGCCCGACGGGCTGAACGGGCTCAATTTCGATCAATACGCCGGCCTGCGCTACCGGCGCGAGAAACTCATCTGGGCGGACGGCAAGGTCGGCTTCGTGATCGAGCCGCTTCATCGCGGGTTCATCTACAATTCCCATATGGTGATCCAGCTCGTCGAGAACGGGCTTTCGCGCCGGCTCGCCTACAATGCGGCGGATTTCGAGTTCGGGTCGGTCAAGCCGCCGCCGAACCTGCCGGACCTGGGTTTCTCCGGCTTTCGCGTGCTCGTTCCACGCGAGGGCCGTCTCGCGGAGGTCGCCATCTTCCAAGGCGCCAGCTTCTACAAGGCGCATGCGCCGGGCCAGGTGTATGGCGTGCAGGCGCGCGGCCTGTCGCTGAAGACGGCCGACCCGCGCGGCGAGGAATTTCCGCAATTCAAGGCCGTCTGGATCGAGAAGCCGACGCTGGCCAGCAATGCGCTGGTGGTGCACGCGCTGCTCGACTCCGAAAGCGTCGCCGGCGCGTACCGCTTCACGATCAGGCCGGGCGAGGCGATCATCATCGACAACGAGATGACGCTTGCCCCGCGCGCCAGCGTGGAGAATGTCGGGATCGCCTCGATGAGCGCGACCAGCATTTCCTCGCCGCTCGACCGCCGCCGCCCCGACGACGTGCGTCCGACGATCGCGGATGTGAACGGCCTCAGCATGAACACCGGCAAGGACGAGTGGATCTGGCGGCCCGTCACCAATCGGCAGACGCTGCAGATTTCCTCATTCGTCGACGAAAAGCCCAAGGGCTTCGGCTTCCTGATGCGCAATCGCGACTTCGAGGCTTATGAAGACGACGAAATGAAATGGGAGGTTCGACCGTCGCTGTGGATCGAACCGCTCAGCGAATTCGGGTCGGGCTTCGTCACGCTGACCGAAATTCCGGCCGATTCCGACACGAACAGCAATTGCATCGCCTATTGGCGGCCCAAGGGGGGGCTCGCGGCGGGCGTTGAAACCTCCTGGGCCTATCGGCAGTTCTGGTGCTGGGACCCGCCAAGCCAGCCGCCGCTGCTGCGCGTGTCGGAATCCCGCGGCGGGCGGGGCGGCGGAAAACGGCGGCGCTTCATCGTCGCCTTTACCGGCGACGCGCTGGCCGATCCCAACGGGCTGCGCGACATCAAGCCGGCTCTCACGGCCGGCCCGGGCGCCATCGCCTCGGTCCGGACCTACGTGTATCGTGACCGCAAGACCTATCGCGTCGTTTTCGAGCTCGATCCCGGCGCCGAGACCCAATCCGAGATCCGGCTGGTCCTCGAGACCGACGGCAAACCCGTGAGCGAGACCTGGCTCTACAGATGGACGCCCTGATCGAAAGCCGCCCGGGCGCCGGTCGCGAAACCGCGCCGGCCAT
>CAMFKC010000079.1 GCA_945956975.1 uncultured Methylocystaceae bacterium
AGGCCGGCGCGACGAGTCGTGTCCCGTCGGTCACGAATGCGCGCCGCCGTCCGCCGATCACGGCAACCGGATGCAGATGCCCCGCGATCTCGCCATGCGAGTCGCGCGCCGAGGGCTCGTGCCGCAACGTGAGCGCGCCAAGCCGCAGCTCTTCATGCCGCTCGCCGCCGACGCGCGCGGAAATCTGCGGATCGTGATTGCCCGCGATCCAGATCCACTCGCGCCCCGCCTGCAGCGCGGAAATGCGCGTGGCGTCGTCGTCGCTCAGGCGTTCGCCGGCGTCGCGATCGTGAAAGCTGTCGCCGAGCGCGATCACCACGCGCGGCCGCACGCGCATCACCACCTGCGTCAGCCGCGCGAGCGTGGCGGCCGTGTCGTAGGGCGGCAGCAGCATGCCGCGGCGCGCGAAGGACGAGCCTTTTTCCAGATGCAGGTCGGCGACGATCAGCGCGCCCGTGCGCGGCTCGTAGAGCGCGCCTGAGGGATCGAGCACGAGGCGCTGACCCGCGATCACGAGCGATGCGTGGCGCTCGCTCAAGTCTTCGGCCTCCACTGCGTTCAAGGATGGGCTTCCTGGATCAATTCTTCCGCGGCCATGCGCAGGGCCTCGTCGCGCGCCTCGCCGTACACCGGCTCCTTGCCGATTTCCAGCAGGACCGGAACCGCGAGCGGCGAGATGCGGTCGAGCGCGCGATGGATGATTCGTCCCTGCACGCGGCGGAGCATGTCGGAAAGGCGGCCGATGTCCAAGAGGCCGGTCGCTGCATCCGCATAGGCTGCTTCCAGCAAGATGTGGTCGGGCTCGTGCCTGCGCAGCACGTCGTAGATGAGATCGGTCGAGACGGTCGCCTGCTTGCCGGTCTTCTCCTTGCCGGGAAAGCGCATCTCGATGAGATGGGCGACGATCGCGCAATTGCGGAAGGTGCGCTTCATCAGCGCCGATTCCTGCAGCCAGGCTTCCAGATCGTCGCCGAGCATGTCCTGGTTGAACAGGCCCTGCATGTCGGCGCGCGACGTATCGGCGAGCGACCAGACGGCGAGCGCGTAGTCGTTGGCGACGAAGCCGAGCGGTTTGAGCCCCGCGCGCTCCATGCGCCGCGTCAGGAGCATGCCGAGCGTCTGGTGCGCGAGCCGTCCCTCGAATGGATAGGCGACGGTGAAGTGCCGATTGCCGCGTGGAAAGGTCTCGACGAGCAGGTTGTCGCGGCCGGGCATGATGGAGCGCGCGCGCTGCTCCTTCAGCCAGTCGCGCACCTGTTCGGGCAGGTGCTTCCAGCTTGCCGGGCTCGACAGTAGCGCGCGTACGCGCTCCGCGAGATAGGTCGACAATGGAAACTTGCCGCCGAGATAGGACGGGATTTTCGGAACATCGCCCTGTGCGCGGCGCACCAGCGCCTCGTTCTCGGCGACGCCCTGCAGCGCCAGGATTTCGCCGCCGAACAGGAACGTGTCGCCGGGCGCGAGCGTCTCGATGAAATATTCCTCGATCTCGCCGAGCACGCGCCCGTTGCGCGTGAGCGGGCCGGTGTAGTTCGGACCGCGAGCCTTCTGGCTCGCATCCTTGCCGCGCAAAGCATGGACGAGCCGCACCTTCAGCTTCGTCTCCTCGACGATCACGCCGACATTCATGCGATAGGCCTGCGCGACGCGCCCGTTGGCGATCCGCCACAGGCCGTCTGCGGTCTTCCTGATCTTCGCGAAGCGGTCGTAGCTCTTCAGCGCATAGCCGCCGGTCGCCACGAATTCGAGCGCGCGGTCGAATGTCTCGCGCGAAAGCCCTGCATAGGGCGCGGCGGACGAAATCTCCGCGTAGAGATCGTCGGCCGCAAACGGCGCCATGCAGGCCGAGCCCAGAATGTGCTGGCACAAAACGTCGAGCCCGCCGACGCGCGCCACTGGCGTATCCTGCGCGCCCTCGCGCGCGGCGGCGACCGCAGCCACGCATTCCAGAAACTCGAAGCGGTTTGCCGGCACGAGCAGGGCGCGAGACGATTCGTCGAGCCGGTGATTGGCGCGACCGATGCGCTGCATCAGCCGGCTCGCGCCCTTCGGCGCGCCGACGTTGACGACCAGATCGACATCGCCCCAGTCGATGCCGAGATCGAGCGTGGACGTGCAGACGACCGCGCGCAGCCTGCCGTCGGACATGGCCGCTTCCACCTTGCGCCGCTGGCCCGCGTCGAGCGAACCGTGATGCAGCGCGATCGGCAGCGCGTCCTCGTTGATGCGCCACAATTCCTGGAAGATGAATTCCGCCTGCGCCCGGGTGTTGACGAAGATAAGCGTCATTTTCGCGCGTTTGATGGCTTCGTAGACTTCCGCCAGCGCGTGCCGCGCGCTGTGGCCGGACCAGGGCAGCCGCTCCTGCGTGTCGAGGATCGACAGTTCCGCCGGCGCGCCCGGCGGGGCCGTCACGAGATCGGCGAGCGGCCCGCGCCCGACGATGAAGCGCCGCAGCTCGTCGGGATCGCGCACGGTCGCCGAAAGGCCGGTCGTGCGATGCGCCGGCGCAAGGCTGCGCAGGCGGGCGAGGCCGAGCGCCAGAAGATCGCCGCGCTTGGATTGCGACAGCGCATGCAATTCGTCGAGCACGACGCGGCGCAAATCGCCGAACAGATGCGGCGCGTCCGGCGAGGCGATCAGCAGCGCCAGTTGTTCCGGCGTCGTCAGCAGCATGTCCGGCGGGTCGCGCCGCTGCCGCTGCCGTTTTTGCGCGGAGGTGTCGCCCGTGCGCGTTTCGATGCGCACCGGCAGCCTCATCTCGCCGACGGGAATTTCGAGATTGCGGTGGACGTCGACGGCCAAGGCCTTCAGCGGCGAGATGTAGAGCGTATGGAGCCGCCCGCCCAGCCGGTTGGCGCGGCCGCCCTCGGCAATGTCGATCAGCGAGGGCAGGAAGCCGGCCAGCGTCTTGCCCGCGCCCGTGGGCGCGATCAGCAACGCGTCACGTCCCGCCTCGGCGGCGTCCACCAGCGCCCTTTGGTGTCGACGCACTTTCCAGCCGCGGGCCGCGAACCAGTCTTCGAATCGCGGGGGCAAGGGTTCAGCGGCGGTCACGCGGCACAAGCTAGCGCTCGCGGCGTCCGGTTCAAATAGTCTGGCAAATCAATGATCACGGTCAGTTTTGTGATCTGGCTCACAGAGCATCGCCCTGTGCTGCGCCTATCATCGAGCCGTGGCTTTCGGGACCTGCCCCCCGAATTTCATAAGAGGCCCCGCGCTGTGGGGGCTGCGGGGCCTCACCTTTCCTCGGCCTTTTCATTCATGATCGGTTCAGGCCACGCCTGAAAAAACGGCTCCAACGCTGCTTCAAGGCGCGAGGAGACCGACATGACCCCTCTCAAGACCCTTTCGACCGGCATCGCCGTCGCCGCCCTCGGCGTCGGGCTGGCGGCGTCCACGCCGGCTTCGGCCAATCCCGGCGCTGTCATCGCCGGCGTCATCGGCGGCGTCGCCGTCGGAGCGATGATCGCCGGTGCGGCCAACGCGGCCAACGGGCCCTACGGCGGCCCCTATGGCTACTATCCCGCCCAGCCCGCTTACACGCCGGCGCCCGTTTACGCGCCCCGGCCGGCCTATGATGTCGCACCCGCCTACCAACCGGTCGATGACGAGGACGAAATCGATTACGCGCCGCGCTGCCATGTCGTGCAGCGGCCGGTGTACGACGATTGGGGCCGCTTCGTCGGCTATCGCCCCGGCCGCCGCTGCCGCTGAACCGGAACCAAAGGCGCGGCTGTCCGTTGGAACAGCCGGCGATGAGCGAAAACGCACATCGCCGGGACCCGACCCGGTCCATAAGAGGTAACCGACCAGCCAGGAACGACGCCGATGCCCGCCACCGCCCAGAAGCCCCGCCTGAACGCCCTCTCCAAGGTCATTCTCGCCGCGACTGCCGCAGTCGGTCTCGCAGCCGTGGTTTCCGCCGCGCCAACCAACGTTGCCGCCTACGGCCGCGCAACGATCAAGCCTGCGGAAGCTTCCCGTACGCTCAGCGCCGCGCCGGGCCTTGTCCTGACACGCGCCGCCCGCGGATCGCAGGACGAAGGCTGCTATGCGGTCTCCTCGGCCGACGGATCGACCCGCTCGGCCATGTTCTGCGAATGAGCCCGGCTCGACGCGTTTCCTGGCAGCGCTAGATTGATGGAATGTCAGGACATTCCACTGCAAGTTCCGTTTTGACCATCACGCCGGCGGGCCTCTATTGCCCGGCCGGCGATTTTCATGTCGACCCCCTGCGCGGCGCGCCGCGCGCCCTCGTGACGCATGGGCATTCCGATCATGCCCGCGCCGGTTCGGCGCATGTCCTTGCGACTCCCGAAACGCTCGCGATCATGCGCGCCCGGCTCGGTCCCGGTTTTGCGGGCAGCGCACAGCCGATCCGCTATGGAGAGCCGCTGACGATCGGCGATGCGCGCGTCACCTTCCATCCGGCGGGCCATGTGCTCGGCTCCGCTCAGATCCTGATCGAGGCGGCCGGGCGTCGCGTGGTCGTTTCGGGCGACTACAAGCGCGCACACGACCCGACCTGCAGAGCCTTCGAAGTTGTTCGTTGCGACGCTTTCGTCAGCGAGGCGACCTTCGGCCTGCCGGTTTTCCGCCACCCCGTGGCCGCCGACGAAGTCGCCAAGCTGCTTGCCTCCCTCCGCATTTTCCCCGAACGCACGCATGTCGTCGGCGCGTACTCGCTCGGCAAGGCGCAGCGCCTGCTGGCGTTGCTGCTGGAGGCCGGCTGGGACCGGCCGGTCTGGGTGCATGGCGCCATGGAAAGCATGGTCGCGCTCTATCGCGCCGAAGGCGTGCGCATGGTCGAGACGCGCCACGTCACCAACGCCGACAAGCCGAAACTCGCGGGCGAGATCGTCATCTGCCCGCCGTCGGCGGCGTCCGACATCTGGCTGCGCAAGATGCCCGATCCCCTGGTCGCGTTCGCATCCGGCTGGATGCGCGTGCGCGCCCGCGCTCGCCAGCGTGGCGTGGAATTGCCGCTTGTCGTCTCCGATCACGCCGACTGGCCGGAACTTTGCGCGACCGTGAAGGACACCGGTTGCTCCGAACTGTGGGTGACGCACGGCGCCGAGGAAGCGCTGGTGCATTGGGCGCAGACGCAAGGCCTGGCCGCCCGCCCGCTGCACATGATCGGCTTCGGCGACGAGGACGAAGGCCTGGACGAGCCCGACGCGCAGCCCGCGGAGACCCCGGCGTGAACCGCTTCGCGCAACTGCTCGATCGCCTCTCCTACCAGCCCGCGCGCAACGGCAAGCTTCGCCTGATGACGGACTATTTCCGCCACACGGCCGATCCGGAACGCGGCTATGCCCTGGCGGCTCTCACCGGCGGCCTGTCGTTTCGGCACGCCAAGCCGGCGCTGGTGCGCGATCTCGTGGCCGAACGCATCGATCCCGCCCTTTTCGCCCTCTCCTACGATTTCGTCGGCGACCTCTCCGAGACGGTCGCGCTGCTGTGGGCGCCCGGCGACGGCGCCCATGGCTCCAACCATCCCCCGCTGCTTCTGTCCGAAGTGGTGGAAGTCTTGCAGCAGGCCGGCCGCAACGATCTGCGCAAATTGCTGACGGGCTGGCTCGACGCGCTGGACGAGACCGGCCGCTGGGCGCTGCTCAAGCTCATCACCGGCTCGCTGCGCGTCGGCGTTTCCGCGCGGCTCGCGCGCACGGCCGTCGCCGAACTCGGCGGCGTCGAGGTCGATGCAGTCGAGCAGGTCTGGCATGGGCTCGCGCCGCCCTATGCCCCGCTCTTCGCCTGGCTCGAAGGCAGGGGCGAGCGTCCGACCGCGATCGATCCGGCGCCCTTCCGCCCGGCCATGCTGGCGCAGCCCCTGGATGAAAAGAATTTCGATTCGCTCGATCCGCGCGAATTCTGCGCGGAATGGAAATGGGACGGCATTCGCCTGCAGGTTTCCGCCGGTCGTGACGAACACGGCCACCGCCTGTTGCGCCTCTATTCGCGCAGCGGCGAAGAAGTGACGACCGCCTTTCCGGATCTCGCCGACCGCCTCGGCGCGATCGCGGCCGACGAATTCGCGCTCGACGGCGAATTGCTGGTCTTGCGCGAGGGCCGCGTGCAGTCGTTCGCCACCTTGCAGCAGCGGCTCAATCGCAAGACGGTCACCGCCAAACTTCTCACGGAATTTCCGGCGCACCTACGCGCCTACGACCTGATTGCTCTGGACGGCGAAGACCTGCGCGCCCTGCCCTTCATCGAGCGGCGTGCGCGTCTCGCGCAATTCGTCGCCCGGGCCGGCTGCCCGCAGCTCGACATCTCGCCGCTGATCGATTTCGCGGACTGGCCTTCGCTCGCCGCCGCGCGCGCCGAGCCTGCGACGGCGGGCGCGGGCGAGGATGGCGCGGCGGTCGAAGGCGTGATGCTGAAGCGACGCGACTCGATCTACGTCGCGGGCCGCCCGACCGGCCCGTGGTTCAAGTGGAAGCGCGACCCCTTCAATGTCGACGCGGTGCTGATGTATGCGCAGCGCGGACACGGCAAGCGCTCGTCGTACTACTCCGACTACACGTTCGGCGTCTGGCGGCCGGGGACGGAGGGCGACGAACTCGTGCCCGTGGGCAAGGCCTATTTCGGCTTCACCGATGAGGAACTGACCCGCATCGACCGCTTCGTCCGCAACAATACGATCGACCGTTTCGGTCCGGTGCGCGTGGTCGAGCACGGCGCGGACAAGGGCCTCGTCTTCGAGATCGCCTTCGAGGGGCTCAATCGTTCGACGCGTCACAAGTCCGGCGTCGCCATGCGTTTTCCGCGCATCGCGCGCATTCGCTGGGACAAGCCCGCGCGCGAAGCCGACCGCATCGAGGCGCTCGAGGCGCTGCTGCCGCCGGCCTGAGTGTCACGCGCCCTTGTCGGGCGCGATGACGTCGCCGTCCGGGCTCCACACGGCGGCGACGAACTTGTAGCCGGCAGACCTGTCTCCGCCGCCGATGAAGCTCGACAACACGCCCGCGACGATGGCCGCGAAACAGCCGACGACGGCGGCGGCCGCCAGGCCGCGCACCGTGCCGTCGCCGGCAAACAGAAGGGCCTCTGCGGCGCCGAGGCCGATCGCGAGCGCAAACATCGCGTCGCGGCTGCGCGCGCGCGGCCATAGCGACAACGCCATCAGCGGCGCGAGCCCGACCGCCGAGAAGGCGAGCGATACGCCGATCAGGGCGCGTGGATCGAGTTCGCGCGCGCTGCACACGAACGCGCAGCCGCCGATCGAAACGACGAGGATGGCGCGTACGATCGCGAGCCGGCGGCTCGTGAGCGCTGACTTGTCGCGCAGCCGGTGGATCGCGTCGTTGCCGAGCGCCACGGCGGCCGACAGCAGGCCGGCTGCGGCAAGCGCCGCGCCGAGCGCAGCCACCGTCGCCCATACGAGGCCCGCCGCCGCCGCGCCAAATCCGCCGAGCGCCGGCAGCGCGGTGAGGAGAAACGCGCCGCGCGTGGAAATGTCCTGCGGCCGGATCACGCCGGCGTAGCCCGGCAGCTTCTGGCAGGCTTCGCGCGCCTGTCCCCAGTTGCGCGGATTGGCGTCGCAGATGCTGATCAGTTTCGCCGCGCTCGCCGCATAGAGCTGGTCGGGCGCGCGGTCGGGCCGGCGGCCGGCAAGTTGATCGAGCAGACCGAGCGCGGAGGCGGCGACCGTCGCGGCGACGAGCGCCGCCAGGACGAGGCTCCACAGTCCAGCGCCGATGCCCGTGCGCAGCGCTGCGACGCGGTCGCGCACCGTGATGAAGGGCGCGATCAGCGGCGCGGAGGCCGCCATGCCCAGCGCCATGCCGAGCGACAGCCAGAAGCTGACGGGCTGGCCCGTATCGCCCTGCCAGAAAGAGATGAGATTCGTGGCGCGCCGCCAGGAGTCCTGGTCTCCCAGCACGGGCAGCGGCACGGGTTGTCCGGCGAGCAGGGTGAGCAGGAGCGGCAGCCCGAACCCGGCGACCGCCAGGCCCGCCGCTGCGACAGCCGCCCAGAGCACGCCGGAAAGGCCGCCCGGCACGGTGGCGATCGTGAGGATCATCGCGATGACCACGGCCGCCAGGCTGCGCGACAGGCCGGCGATCGTGGCGAGCGCCGACACCGCGGTCTCGAAGCCGGCAAGCCCGGCGAGCAGCGCGCTGACTCCGACCAGCAGCGCTGCGCCAAGGCGCAAGGCCATGTTGTCGAACCGCGCGCCGACAAGATCCGAAATGGAGAAGGCGCCGGTCTTGCGCAGAAAGGGCCCACTGAAAAGGGCCGCGCAGCC